>NZ_JBHXEM010000001.1:82538-282356 GCF_042724755.1 Kitasatospora sp. NPDC127067
TGTGTTCTGGGGGGTTGGGTTTTGTTTTTAAGAGACCGCGGGGGTCGCCCCGTACGCCGGGCGCGGGGTGGCCTGGTGGGGGGCCCGAACCCCGGACGCCTCGGCCGGCGGGCGCCGGGTCGCCGCCGTGATCGGCGCCTTCCACGCCCCCGCCCTGCTGGACGGCCCCCTCGCCGTCGAGGAGCCGTCGCACCCGGACGACGCCGGGCACGTCCTGTCCCTGATCCCGTACACCTACCCGCTGCTCGACGCCCGCTCCGGCTACCCGGCGGGCATCCGCGACCCGGAGTGGCAGCACACCGTCCTGGACGCCGGCGGCGACCCGGAACGCCTCGCCGAGGCGCTCACCACCACCGCCGTCCGGATCTGCGCCGCCCTGCGCAGCCAGGACCACCCCAGCGGCCCGGCCGACGCCCGCGAGATCGTCCGCCTGGCCGGCGACCTCGCCCGGCTGCGCGGCCACGCCGCCCCCGGCCGCGGCGAACTCGTCGAAGCGGTGCAGACCGTCCTTGCCCAGGGCGAACCCCTGGGCCGCGGCCGGGCCGTCGCCCGCGCCCTCGAACAGGTACTGGTCGGCACCCGCACCGGCCGCCCCACCCCCGCCGCCCCGCGCAGCGGACTCGCCCCCGCCGTCGAGACGCTCCTCGCCGGCCTCGGCCTGCCCGGCCCCGCCGACCCCGGCCCGCGGGACCTGCGCCTCGACCCGCTGCGCAGCGACCTCGACCGCCGCCGCGAGATCCTCCTGCACCGGCTCACCGTCTGCGAGGTCCCCTACGCCGAGTCCGTCGCCACCACCGGCGCCGGCGGCACCGAAACCCTCGGCACCCGCTGGCGCCTGCACTGGACGCCCGCCAGCGCCGCCATGCTCACCGTCGCCGGCACCCGCGGCGTCACCCCCGCGCAGGCCGCCGAAGGCGCCCTGCGCGCCGGCCTCACCGACCAGCCGACCCCGCGCGAGATCATCGACGGCCTCACCGCCGCCGCCTCCTGCGCCCTCCCCGCCCTCGCCGAGACCCGCCTCGCCCAACTCACCACCGTCCTCCCCACCTCCGCCACCCTGCCCGACCTCCTCGACGCCCTGGCGCTCGTCGACCGGCTGACCGCGGGCCACTTCCCCGGCTACGGCCCAGTGGGAGGGGAGGCGTCCGCCCCCGCCCCCGTCCCCGCCTCCGCCGTTCCGGCGGGTCGGCCCGTGCTCGCCGCGGCCGGGGAGGTGCTCACCATTGCCGCCGTGCGGCAGCTGGAGGGCGTGGGCGGGTCGGACGATCCGCAGGACGCGCGGGCGCTGGTCGAGCTGGTGCGGCGGGCGGACCGGCTCGGCGGAGTGCGGCTGGCGTACACACTGGCCGAACTCGCCGAGCGGGGGAGCCCGTTGGTACGGGGCGCGGCCGGTGCGGTCCGGGTGCTGCTCGGGCAGGAGCCGGCCGAGGTGCTGGGCGGCCGGGCCGCCTCCTGGGTGGACGGTGCGACCGGCCCGAAGGCGCGACAGGCGCTCGGGCGGGCGCTGGTGGGTCTGCTGACGGCGGCGGAGGGGCTGTTCGACTCCGCGCCGCAGGCACTGGAGCCGGTACTGGAGCGGGTCACCTCGCTGCCCGACGACGCCTTCCTGGACCGGTTGCCCGCCCTGCGCGGCGGGTTCGACACGCTCAGCCCGGCCGCCCGCGACCGGCTGCTGGCCCTGGTCGAGGAGAGCCTGGGCGCCCGGCTCGCCGCGCTGCCCGAGGAGGCCGGCCCGGCCGTGCTCGCCGGCTGGGTGCGGGCGGACCTCGCGGCACGGGCGGCCCTCGCCCGCCGTGGCCTCCTGCCCCCGACGGCGGCCGACACCCCGGCGGTCGCGCCGCCGGCCACGGCCTCGGAGCGGCCTCCCACCCGGCTCCCCGCCGCGACCGCCCCAACCGCTACAACCGCCACGATTTCCGCGACCGCCGCGACCGTTACAACCACGACAACCACCACGTCCCGCGCCCTCGCCCCCGCCGAGCGCTGGCGGCTGCTCCTCGGCCGCCCCGGCGACGGCGGCCTGACCGGTCGCGGTGCCCGACTCGCCACGGCCCTGGACGAGTTGTACGGCACCGGCCACGGTGAGGGCTCCGGCCCGGGCCTGGACAGCCGGGGCGGCAGGGGAGGCCGCGAGGCCCCGTACCCCGGCGTGCGGGAGTGGGCCGAGGAGCTGGAGTCGCTGTTCGGCCCCGGCGTGCGCGAGGAGGTGCTGGCCGCCGCTGTCGCCCAGGGCCGTACCGACGTCCTGGAGACGATCGACCCCGCCGCCGTCCGCCCCTCCGTCGAGCTGCTGCGCACCGTGCTGGACCACGCGGGCGGTCTGCCCGAGGCCCGGGTGGCCCGGCTGCGCCCGCTGGTGCGGCGGCTGGTGGACGAGCTGAACCGGGAGCTGGCCACCAGGCTGCGCCCGGCGCTGACAGGGATCGCCGTGCCGCGCCCGTCCCGCCGCCCGGGCGGCGGGCTGGACCTGGACCGGACCATCCGGGCCAACCTCGCCACCGCCCGGCCCGGGCCGGACGGCGGCACCCTGATCGTGCCCGAGCGCCCGGTCTTCCGGACCAGGGCTCGGCAGGCCAACGACTGGCGGCTGATCCTGGTCGTGGACGTCTCCGGGTCGATGGAGGCCTCCACGGTGTGGGCCGCACTGACGGCCTCGATCCTGGCCGGGGTGCCCTCGCTGAGCACCCACTTCGTGGCCTTCTCGACGGAGGTCCTGGACCTCACGGCACGGGTGGACGACCCGCTGAGCCTGCTGCTGGAGGTGAGGGTCGGCGGCGGCACCAGCATCGCGAGCGGGCTGCGCTACGCGCGGGAGCTGGTGACGGTGCCGTCCCGCACGCTGATCGCGGTGGTCAGCGACTTCGAGGAGGGCGGGCCGATCGGCGGGCTGCTGGCCCAGACCCGGGCGCTGGTCGACTCCGGCGTGCACCTGCTCGGCTGCGCGGCGCTGGACGACACCGGGACGGCCCGCTACTCGAAGGCGGTCGCGGGCCAACTGGTCGCGGCCGGAATGCCCGTGGCGGCGTTGAGCCCGCTGGAACTGGCCCGCTGGGTGGGGGAGAAGGTGCGATGAGCGTGACGGCACGGACGAGCGACTGGCCGGGCGTGCGGCCCGAGGTGGTCGCCGAGGTGGTGGCCGGGCTGAGCGCCCGGCTGCAGAAGCGGCTGGACGGCGCGGCGGCGAAGCTGGCGGAGCGGCCGGTGGCCCGGGAGGGCGACGAGTGGCGGGTGGAGGTGGACGAGGAGACGCTGCTGGTGCTGCACGCCCCGGGCGGGGTGGTCGTGGTGGAGGCCGACGTCCGCTGCGGCTGTCTGCTGGCCCCGGCTTGCGTGCACCGGGCCGCCGCCGTCACCCTCTGCCCGCTCGCCGAGGCCGAGGTCGAGCCTGAGGTCGAGGCCGAGACCGAGGCCGAGACCGAGGCCGGGCCCGGACCCGCGCCCGACGGCGGCACCGGGTCGGCGGCCGCGGACGGCCGGGAAGGAGCCCCGGAAACCCCCGGGGGGCCGACCGACCGGACGGCGCCCGCCCCGCTCACCACCGCCGAACTCGCCGCCGTCCGCCACCTCCACGCGGCCGCGGCCGCCGTCCTGGCCGCCGGGGTGAGCGGGGCGGGCGCCGTCTCCCAGGCCGAGCTGCTGCGCGCCGCCCACCGGGCACGCCTCGCGGGCCTGCACCGCCCGGCCTCGGCGGCGGTCACCGTCGCGACGAGGGTCCGGGCGGCGCGTTCCGGCGCGCCGGACCACCGCCTGGTGGATCTGGTGGCGGGCCTGCGCGAACTGCTCGGCCTCACCGCCGCCCTGGCCGCAGGCGCCGCCCCGGTCGCCGGCGCCGCCCCGATTGCCGAGTTGCGCGGCACCGCGCGCCAGGCCTACCGGGAAGAGGGGGGTCTGCGGCTCTACGGCCTGTTCGCCGAGCCGGTGCTGACGGCGACGCACGCGGGCGCGGTCAGCTGGGCGGTGGATGCCAACGGGCGCCTGAGCACGATCGCCGAGGTGATGCCGCACGACGACGCGGCGGCCGCCGCCCCGCAGGCGGTCGGGGCGGGCAACCGGACGGTCCGCCTGGGTGATGCCGCGCTCAGCCACCGCGAGTTGAGCCGGGCCGGGCTGGCCGTCCAGGGTGCGACCAGGTCCACCGGCGGCCGACTGGGCGCCGGCGCCTCGGTACGGGCGGTGCGTGCGGCGGGCACGGCGTGGACGGCGGAGCCGGCCGCCCGGCTCTGGTCCGAACCGGCTCCCGCACAGGTGGCCCGGGCGCTCGCGGCGCAGGAACGGCCGTACGAGAGCCGCCCGGCCGGGAGCGACCTGCTGTTCCTGGACGTCACCCTGCTGGGTACCGCCGCCACCGGCCCGGGCGGGACGCCGCAGCTGCTGGCGCGCTGCACGGCGGGCGGCCCGGCCGAGGGGGCCCCGGGCAGCCCGGCAGAGGGCAGCCCGGCGGAGGCCGGTCCGGGAGGCTCGGGCGGTCCGGTGATCGTCCTGCGCCCGGCGCACGAACACCCCGACCTGCCGTTCCGGGCGAACCTCGCGCTGCTCGCCACCGCGCCCGGGCTGCGGCTGCGGGTGATCGGCCGATTGGAGCGCGCGGACCGTCCGGAACTGCGCCTGCTCGCGATCGGCACGCCCCCGGGCACGCCGGACCGACTCGCCCTGCCGGCGGCCCGGGCGGGCCGGGTCAACCTCGGCCTCGAACGCCTCCAGACCGCCGACCTCGCGGGGCCCGGCCCGGTCGGTGGGCCGGCGGACGGGCCGACGGCCCCGGCGCCGTACGGCCCGCCCGTCCACGTGCTCGGGCGCCGGGTCGAGCAGACGGTCACCACCGGCCGGCACGCCCTCGCCCCGAGCGAGGCCTCGGCGGCGGCCGACCGCGCGCTGCTGCGCGCCGCCGGGCTGGCCACGGCCGCCGAGCTCCTCGACGCTCTGCGGGCCACCGCTGCCAACCGGCAGCGCGACGTCTTCGGCCGGATCGTCACGGACGACCACGAGGCCTTCGCCGCCGCCTGGCTGGCGGCGGCCTCCTACACCGAGGAGCTGGCCACGGCGCTGTGCGCGGCGGCCTGGTCCGGGGAGGGGTGAGGGGACTTCCACGGCAGGCCGGCAGGGGAGAGGCCGCCGGGGTATAAGTCGAACTATTTGCACAGACCGGTATTCCGCGCCAACTGGCATACTTGTCGTAGGAAGACACAGGACGAGACCTCGCACGAGAGCCGGTACGAGACCTCGCACGGGGCCTCGTCCGGCACACGGCACGAGCAGCGCGACGGAAAGGTGGGCGAGCCATGGGAATCCGCGACGATGCGGCCGAGGTCCGGGCCAGCGGCTGGCGGACGCTCGCCGCGCTGCACGGGATGATCGACACCGCACTGGAGAAGGCGCTCCAGGCCGAGTTCAAGCTCTCGGTGGTCGAGTACACGGTGCTGGACGCGCTCTCCCGCCAGGACGGCTGGCACATGCGGATGCAGCAGCTGGCCCGCGCGGCCGCGCTGAGCAGCAGTGCGACGACCCGGCTGGTGAGCCGCCTGGAGGACCGGGGCCTGCTCAGCCGCTTCCTCTGCGCGGACGACCGGCGCGGCATCTACACCGAGCTGACGGCCGAGGGCCGTGACCTGCTGACGGCCGCCCGGCCGGTGCACGACGCCGCCCTGGAGGCGACGCTGGCCGAGGCCACCGGGGTTCCCGAGCTGGCCCCGCTGGTCGGGTCGCTCGCCGAGCTCCACCCGGTCCACAGCAAGGCCTGAGGCCGAGTCGGCCCGCTCGCTCGGGCCGGCGGGCCACCCGGGCCGGGGCCTCGCCGCCGTCCCGCGGCTTCGGGTCTCCTGCGCGGGAACGGGGTGAGCCGGAGGGCGGCGGGCCCGCTCGGCGTCCGGTGGTGATCGTGCAGGGGTCCGATGCGCCGCGTCGTCACTGTTCGCCCCGGGGCACGTCCGGCCCGGCGTCGAGGGCCCGCCGCGGCAGGACCCGGGGCGCGCTCGGTCCGCGGTCCGGGCCATCGCCCGTGTCGTCCTTCGGGCCGGTCCCCGGGGCGGTCCCCGGGCCGTCGGCGCGGCTGACGGCGGGCAGTTCGGCCGTGTATCCCCCCGTGGGGCTGCCCGACAGGTCGTACATGCGCGGCAGTACGGGCCGGGGTACGACCACGGCGCCGGGCAGTCCGGGGATCTCGGCGCCGACCGCCAAGCCCCCGTTGGCGGTCGGCGCATCGGCGCGGACGGCACCGGCGACACCGGCGACAACAGCGCCCCCGGGGACCCCAGCAACACCGGCGACATCGCCGAGCCCTGCGGCGCCCGTGCGGGGGCCGTCCGTGGCGTAGGGGACAGGGGGAGCCCCGGGGAGGCCGAAGGGCCCCGGAGCCTGCAGGACCCCGCCCAGCGGCCCGCCGAGCCCCTCTGCCGCCGCGTCCGACGGTCCCGGTCCGAGGCCGTCGGGCCCGGGTCCTGAACCGGAGCCGGACTGGCCGTCGGAGCCGGAACCGGAGCCGGAACCGGAACCGGAACCCGGGCCGTCCTCGGCCCCCGCCTGCCCCGCCTGCCCCGCCTGCCCCGCCTGCCCCTCGGACACCGGAGCCCGGGTGATCCGGGCCCCCGACGGCAGCCCGGGCACCGCGGCCGGGTGTCCGGCCTGCTCCAGCAGCGCCGAGGGCACCAGCACCACCGCCCGGGTGCCGCCGTACGGGGACGGCCGCAGCGAGACCCGGACCTCGTGCCGGGAGGCGAGGCGCGCGACGACGAACAGGCCGAGCCGCAGGTCGTCGCCGAGCGCGGAGACGTCCAGCTCGGGCGGGTCGGCCAGGTACGCGTTGAACCGCCGGTACTCCTGCTCGGTCATGCCGAGCCCGCGGTCCTCGACCTCGACCGCCAGGCCCTCGGTGACCTCCTGTGCCGAGACCTGCACCTGGGTGTACGGCGGGGAGAAGGTGGTGCCGTTCTCGATCAGCTCGGCGACCAGGTGGATGACGTCGGCGACGGCCTGCCCGTCGAGCGAGACGCGCGGCACGCCCTGGACGACGACCCGGGAGTAGCTCTCAGTCTCCGAGACGGCGCTGCGCAGCACGTTGACCATGGGCACGGCGTTGCGCCAGCGCCGGGCGGGCAGGGCGCCGCCGAGGATGACCAGGTTCTCGGCGTTGCGCCGCATCCGGGTGGCCAGGTGGTCGACCGCGAACAGTTCGCGCAGCAGTTCCGGGTCCTCGTGCTCGCGTTCGAGCGCGTCCAGCATGCTGATCTGCCGGTGGATCAGGATCTGGGTGCGCCGGGCGATGTTGAGGAAGACCTTCTTCGTCCCTTCGCGCCCCTGGGCCTGGTGGACGATGGCGGCGATCGAGGCCTGGCGGACGGCGGCGAGGCCCTCCGAGGTCTGCTGGACGTCGTCGCCGGCCCGCCGGGACGGTGCCCAGACGGCCGGGGCGGGCACCTGTTCCCCGGCGCGCAGTCGTCCGACCACCTCGGGGATCTCCTGCTGGGCGAGCGCGAAGGTGTCGGCCCGCAGTCCGGACAGCCGCGCGGACAGGGCCCAGGCGGTCCGGACGCCACGGACCAGGCTGATCAGCAGCACCAGGGCGACGGCCGCGCTGCCGGCCAGCAGTGCGGTGCGCTGTCCGGAGTCGCGCAGCAGGTAGGCGGCGTAGCCCCAGGCGGCGGCGAGGCCCAGGCTGGGGACCAGCACGAGGGAGAGGAGCGGGCCGCGGAGCGAGCCGGACCGGCCGGCGCGGTGGCCCGTGCGGGGGGCCGGTATGCCTGGCATCTGATTCCTTGCTGCAGGGCCGAGTCGCGGGACCGGGACGCCGGTCCGGACCGGTGGGTCCGAGCGGCGGGGTCGATCCCGTACGGCGCGGCCGGGCTTCAGGGAGTCGGGGCCGGGGGTGCCGGAGCGGGTGACGTGCTGTCACTGCTCCGGCGCGGTGCAGCACGGCCGTCGACGGCACGGAACGCTATCAGCCCCGGGCGGCGTCGACGCAATATCAACTGGCCCGGCCCGATGGGCCGATGGCGTCGGAACGGGGTTCGGGCCGGAGGGTCAGCCGGTGCATCGCCGCAGCTCGCGGCCCTCGCCCCGATGGTGCCGACGGTTCCCGGAGGGCGGGGACAGCCCCCCGAGGAATTCGCCAGGAACAGGTCAAGTGTCGTCGTGGCGGGCGGGGCCTCAGCCCGCGAGTGGCATCGGCAGCACCCGTCCGCCCCTCCCCGGCGGCTTCTCCACCGAGGCCTCCCGCTGGGCGGCGAGTTCGCTCCAGGCCCAGCTGGTCAGGTCGGACAGCTCCGCCGACCACTGCTTGCCGTACGTGCCCGAGGCGAACTGCCCGAGCCGCAGCCGCTGGACGTCCGAGGTGCCGGCCGGCGGGTAGACGTGGGTGGCGTCCCGCAGGTAGCGCTCGATGCCGAACTCGGGCTGGAGGCCGCGGGCGGCATGGATCTCCATGGCGTTGCGCGCGGAGTCCAGCGCGTACTCGGTGTTGATGAGCTTGGCGTTCATCAGCTCGGCGTCGCAGGCGCGGCCGTGGTCGAGCAGGTGGGAGGCGTGGTAGGCGGCGAGCCTGGCGGTCATCAGCCGGGACTGCATCTCGCCCAGCTTGAGCATGATGTTCGGGAGTTGGCTGAGCGGCTGGCCGTACAGGACGCGTCCCCCGGCGAACCGGACGGTGTCCTCGACGATCGCGGTGTGGATGCCGAGCGCGACGGCGGCGAGGTTGATCCGGCCGTAGAGGGTGGAGGAGGAGTAGGCGACGTCCAGTCCCTGCCCCTCCCGGCCGAGCCGGTTTCCGGCCGGGACGCGGCAGTCCTCCAGGAGGATCTCGCCGAAGCTGAAGCCGTGCAGCCCGCTCTGCGACCCGGGGGAGCCGGTGCGGAACCCGGGCCGGTCGCTCTCGACCAGGAAGGCGGACAGGCCCCGGCTGCCCTGGCCGGTGCGCAGGACCACGCCGTGCACGTCCCCGATGTGGGAGTTGCCGACGAACCACTTGCGGCCGTTGAGCACGTACTCGTCGCCGTCGCGCACCGCCGTGCCGGTCATCCCGAGCACGTGCCCGCCGGATTCCGGTTCGGTGACGGCGATGGTCGGCAGGCACTCCCCGGAGGCGAACTTCGGCAGCCACTTGTGGCGTTGGGCCTGGGAGCCGTAGTGGAGGACCTTGGCCACGCCCAGCTGGGAGGCCTGCGCGATCGAGCCGGCGGCCCCGCTGACCCGGGCCAGCTCCTCGATGATCACGGTCTTGGCGACGTGTCCCAGGCCGAGGCCGCCGAACTCCCGCGGGATCGTCACGCCGATCCAGCCCTGGCGGGCGATCTGCCGGGCCAGTTCGAACTCGATCTTCCGCTCGGCCTCCATCCCGGCCACCCGCGGACGCACCTCCTTCTCCGCGAAGTCACGGACCTCGGCGCGAAGTTCCTCGTGACGGTCGTCGGTGAAGTAGTCCATCGCCATGCTCCGGTCCTCTCGGTGTGTGCGGTGCCGTGCCTCCGTTCGTGCCGTCGATGCCGCTCCGGCAACCCCGCGGGGGGCGGTGGGTGTGCGGGAGTTCCGGCCGGTCGCCCCGGTGCGATCGGCGCATGCGTCACCGGGCGGTGTCCCGGTGGCGGGCATCGTCCGTGTCTTCGGCAGGGCTCATTGTTGTATGGGGTGCCGGGGCAGCCCAGAGTCGATCTTGGATTGGCGCGATTCGGCCCGTCCCCGCCCGGAGGGGTTTCGCCCCGGCTCCGGCCGGGAATCGATCTTCGCTTCCGTGACGGTCCGTCGACCGGTCGTTCACGTGCAGTTTTGACTGGCCATCGGCAAGGCTGAGGAACGGTCGATCGAGACGGTCCGGCTGTTCTGATGTCTGGTTACATGTGCGCCATGACTGATGTGATGAGCACTCAAGGCCAGTTCCCGGGTGCCTCCGGCGAGTCCGCGCGAACCCGCAGGCTGCGCGGCCTCGGGCTCAACGACCCGTCCGCGGACGAGGCCTTCGACCGCTTCGCCCACCTCGCAGCCAGTATCACGCGCGCTCCCATCGCGATGGTCAACTTCATCAATGACGAACGCCAGATGTTCCGCGGGCTCTACATTCCGCCAAGTTCGACCGATGCCAGGGCCGAGGACGGATCGTCCTGGGCGGACCGCGGCATCGCGTTCGACCTCCCCACCCGCGAGATGCCGCTGAGCCACGGCTTCTGCCCGCACGTCGTCGCCCAGCGCTCCCCCCTCGCCCTCGACGACATCCTCGCCTACCCCCGGTTCGCCGGGAACCCGGTGGTGGACGAACTCGGCGTCCGCGCCTACCTCGGCGCTCCGCTCGTCGACGACACCAACACCGTCATCGGCACCGTCTGCGTCCTCGACCGGGAACCCCGGCAGTGGGGGCGCGAGCGGCTGCGCGACATCCAGCACCTCGCCGAGGCGCTGCTCTCCGAGATCCGGCTGCGCGACAGCCTGCTCGCCCAGCGCCAGGAGATGTTCGCCGCCTTCGACGGCTCGCCGTTCCCCATCATGCTCACCGAGGGCCCGGTCCAGGAGATCCGGTACGCCAACGCCCAGCACACCGACACCTTCGGCGCGCCGACGGCCTACGGGACGATCGGCGCCGCCTACCCGCAGCTCGGCGCCGCCGGCCTCGAACAGACCGTCGTGGAGGCGTACCACACCGGTCGCACCGCCGTCCTCGACGACGTCCGGATCGATTCCGCCCGTCCCGACGCGCAGCGCGGACGGCAGGTGTTCAGCTTCACCTGCACCCCGCTGCGGGCCGCGCTCACCGGACGGATCAACGGCGTCCTCACCGTCGGCATGGACATCACCGCCCAGTCCCGCACCGAGGAGGAGCTCGGCACGCTGGCCGCCCTGCTCGTCGACCGGCTCCAGCAGAGCGGCGCCTCCGTGCCCGGCCGCTCCGCCGTCGCCGGCGGGGCCGGACCCGTCCTGCCCGCCTGAACCCCGGCCGGGTGCGGACCGTCCACCACCGTGGCGGGGCGCCTCTCACCCCCGTGGAGAGGACCCCGCCACGCTGCCGTCCGGCGCCGGGAGCCCGCCGGGTGCCCGCCGGGTGCCGTTCCCGTGCTCGTCCGTGTCCGCCGGGCACTGCCGGAGGCCCGCCGCCCGGGCCGAGCGGGTGAACCCTCCCCGCTCCGCCGCCCCGACCGGGCCCGTGCCCGGGGCACCGGATGGTAGGCATGGGCCGCATGGACTGGTTCGCCGCCCCCGACTACTGGCTGAGCCGGCTGCTCGTCCAACGCCTGCTCGCCGCCCTCTACCTGATCGGATTCCTGGCCGCCGCCGGGCAGTTCCGCGCGCTCATCGGCGCCGACGGGATGCTGCCGGTGCCCCGCTTCACCGCCCGGGTCCCGTTCCGCCGGTCGCCCGGCCTGTTCCACCTCCACTACAGCGACCGGTTCTTCGCCGCCGTCGCCTGGAGCGGCGCCGCGCTCGCCGCCGCCGTCGCGGCCGGGCTCGGCGACGCCGTCCCGCTCTGGGCGTCGATCCTGCTGTGGGCGGTGCTCTGGACCCTCTACCTCTCCATCGTCAACGTCGGGCAGACCTGGTACTCCTTCGGCTGGGAGTCCCTGCTGCTCGAAGCAGGCTTCCTCGCCGCCTTCCTGGGCGACGCCGACACCGCCCCGCCCACCCTGGTGCTGTGGCTGATGCGCTGGCTGGCCTTCCGGGTCGAGTTCGGCGCCGGACTGATCAAGCTGCGCGGCGACAGCTGCTGGCGCGACCTGACCTGCCTCCAGTACCACCACGAGACCCAGCCGATGCCCGGACCGCTCAGCTGGTTCTTCCACCACCTGCCCGCCCCGCTGCACCGGGTCGAGGCCGCCGTCAACCACATCGTCCAACTCGTCGTACCGGTCGGCCTGCTGTTGCCGCAGCCGGTCGCGAGCGGCGCGGCCTGCGCCGTCATCGCCACCCAGCTCTGGCTGGTGGCGTCCGGCAACTTCGCCTGGCTCAACTGGCTGACCATCGCCCTCGCCCTCGCCGCCGTCGAACCGGCCCGCCTCGGCCTGCCCGTCCACGCCCGCGCCTACCCCGGCACCCCGGTCTGGTACGAGGTGCTGGCGATCGCGCTGACCGCCGCCGTCCTGGTGCTCAGCTACTGGCCGGTGCGCAACATGATCTCCCGCGGTCAGGCCATGAACCGCTCCTTCAACCGCCTGCACCTCGTCAACACCTACGGCGCCTTCGGCAGTATCAACCGGTTCCGCCAGGAGGTGGTGGTCGAGGGCACCGACGAGACGGTGCTCACCCCGCACACCGTCTGGCGCGAGTACGGCTTCAAGGGCAAGCCCGGCGACGTGCGCCGCCGCCCGCGCCAGTTCGCGCCCTACCACCTGCGGCTCGACTGGCTGATGTGGTTCGCCGGCATCTCCTCCGCCTACGCCCGCCCCTGGTTCCTCCCCTTCGTCGCCCGCCTGCTGTCCGGCGACCGGGCCACCCTGCGCCTGCTGCGCCACAACCCCTTCCCGGACGCCCCGCCGACCCACGTCCGGGCGACCCTCTACCTCTACCGGTTCACCGATTGGCGCGAACTGCGGGAAACCGGCGCGTGGTGGCACCGCACCGCGCTCAGCGAATACCTCGCGCCGGTCGATCTGCGGGCCCTCGGCCGGGCCGGCTACCGGCCGCCGCCCGGCCGGTCGGGCCCGGTGCGGGGACGTGGCGTCCGGGAGGTGCCGATGGAGCGGTTCCGCCGGGGCTACCGTCGGGCCGAGGGCCGTCGTGAGGAGCCACGGTGAACAGCTGCGGTGAACAGCTGCGGTGGGTTCCGCGAGGAGGAGTCGCGAGGAGGAGCCGTGAGCAGCGGAGACACCCGTCCGGACCAACGCCCGACCACCCGGGCGGACCGCCCGAGTGGCGGCCAGGCGGGCGGTATGGCACACGACACCCGCCCGTCGGGGCGGTGGGTGCGTGCAAGCCTCGAACGGGCACCCGTATTCTGGGCGTCCACAACCGGCAGCCCGCCCGCGCGCCCCCCAGCCCCGCCTCAGGGGCGACCCCGCGCAACCGGTCCGCCGCCCCCTCGCCGCCAGCCCCGCCGTCGTCGCCCAGAACCGGACCTCACATGACAGTGCTTCACTCGCGCAACGCCGACGCAGCCGACCCGGCGGACGTCGCCGACGCCGCAGACGTCAAGGACCCCCAGGACGCCGCCGCGGAGCCCGACCTCCGCGAGGACCTCGGCCGCTACGCCGAGCTCGGGGCCTTCACGCTCACCGCCGAGACCCACGCCTGGTACGCGGCCGTCGACACCGTCGCCACCCCCGAGGACGCCCGCGCCGCCTCCACGGCCCTCGCCGAACTGCGCGGCAGCGACCTCCAGCAGACCTGGGAGGCCGTCACCGCCCTCGCCGCCGACGTCAAGCTGGACGAGCCCGACACCGTCGCCAAGACCGCGCTGCTGGTCGAGATGCTCCAGCGGGTGCACCGCACCTCCACGGCCCTCTTCCCCGCCGCGTACGACGCCGACCTCGGCGCCCTCGCCGCCGCCACCGCCGACAGCACCTGGCGCCGCGAGAACGGCGTCAAGCTCTCCTGGCTGCGCGGCCGCTCGCTGCGCAAGCAGGCCGTCGCCCTCGCCACCGACCGCCGCATCCGCCGGGAGGACCTGCACGAGGCCCTCACCTCCGCCGAGATCGAGCGCCGCGCCTGGGCCGCGCTCGCCCCGGCCGGCACCCTCCCGCGAGTGCCCGGCGACGGCGCCCTGGTCGACCGCACCGCCCAGGCCTTCGAGGCGATCAACACCGGCCTGCGCGGCCTCGCCCGCCTGCTTCCCGACCACGACCTGGACGGGCTGCCCTTCGCCGAGCTGATCGACCTGGTCGAGCGGCTCGCCGCCGACGAGGGCACCCTCTACCGCCTGCCCACCATCCGCGGCCTGCGGGTCGGCCTGGAGGAGGCCGGCCTCGCCGACCTGCTCGCCGAACTCGCCGCAGCCAAGGCCGACCGCCGCGCCGCCGAGGCCGCGTACACGGCCCGCCAGGCGCTGGTCGCCGGGCAGCGGGACGGGCTCGGGGAGAAGGCCACCGCCACGGCGGATGCGGCGGTCGAGGAGCAGCCCGAGGCCGAGGACGCTGCCGAGGCGACGGACGAGGTCGCTGCCGAGGTCGCTGCCGAGGTCGACGGCGCGGCCGGTGCCGAGGAGGTTGTGGCCGAGAAGGCCGGGACCGAGGAGTCGGCGGACCTGGCTGACGCCGAGGCGGCTGCCCTGCAGGCGCTGGCCGGTGGGCAGCGGGACGGGCTGGGAGAGAAGGCCCCGGCTCCGGCGACCGCTCCGGCGGAGGAGGCCGACGAGGACGCCGCGGCGCCCGCGGCCGCTGAGGCAGAGGCCGAGGTCAAGGCCGAGGCTGAGACCGAGGCCGAGACCGAGGTCGAGGCCGGGATCAAGCCTGAGGTCGAGACCGACGCCGAGGTCGAGGCGGAGACGTCGTCGGACGCGGGTGTCGCGGACGACGAGCCGGCGACGGAGCAGGCCGACGAGGAGGCCCAGGCCGCGGTGGTCACCCTCCCGGCGCCCTCCCCGGCGGCCGACGACCTGGTGGCGGCCGCGACCGCCGCCCTGGCCGAGGCCGTGGACGAGACCCCGGCGGAGACGGAACCGGAGGCCGACCCGGCCGCCGAGGTCGTTGAGGTCGTTGAGGTCGAGGAGCCCGTCGCCGAGGTCGTGGCCGAGGAGCCGGTCGTCGAGGTTGCGGCCGAGGCTGAGACCGTGGTCGAGGTCGCGCCGGTGGCCGAGACCGAGCCTGAGGCCGTCGTGACGGAGCCCGACGTGACGGAGCCCGCCGTCGAGGAGCCGACCGCCGAGGTCATCGACGCCGTCGAGGCTGAGGTGAACGTGGTGGAGGAGCCCGCCGCCGAGACCGATGCGCCGGCGATCGAGACTGCCGAGAGCGCCGCCGAGGTTGCGGCCGAGGCTGAGGTCGAGGCCGAGCCGGTGGCTGTCGCGGTGGAACCCATCGTCGACGAGCCGGCCGCAGAGGTGGACGAGCCTGCCGTTGCGGTCGAGGCCGAGACCGCGGTCGAGACGGCTGAGGCCGTGGTCGCCGAGGCGGCTGCCGAGCCCGAGCCGGTCACCGAGCCCGAGCCCGCTGTCGAGGAGCCCGTCGCCGAGACCGAGCCCGAGCCCGAGGCTGTTGCCGTGGAGGCGGCGGAGCCGGTGGTCGAGGCCGAGGAGCCTGCCGTCGCGCCCGAGCCCGAGCCGGCCGTCGAGGTCGCGGCCGAGCCCGAGCCCGTCGCCGTTGCCGAAGCCCCCGCCGCTGAGCCGGAGGCCGACGTCCGTCCCGTGAAGCCGGACTTCACGCCCGGTCGCCCCGTGACCGCCTACTCCGCCGACGAGCTGCTCGCCGTGGTGCGGTGGGTGGACGGCGACGGCGTCGAGCGGACCGACGAGGAACTGCTGCGGGCGGCCATGAAGGAGCTGGGCTTCGCCCGCCTCGGTCCCCGGATCAAGGAGGCGCTGGGCGCCGCCGTCACCGCCGCGCGCGGCTGACGACACAAGCCGGCAAGGCCGCACGGCCAAACGGCCGCAGGGCACAGGGCCCGGGACGCGAACACGCGTCCCGGGCCCTGTCACGTTCCGGAGCACCTGCCCTCAGTCGGTGCTTCCTCTCCCGCCCTCGCTCAACCCTCGTACCCCCCGTGTCATCGGCGGCCGTCGGTGAGTGGCGGTCGTCCTACGAGGCACCCGCTCCGCCGCCCGGACCGTACGAGTGGTCGAGGGCCCGCCGCAGCACGGCGGGGGCGGTCACCAGCGAGGGGCCGTACCAGGTCAGGTGCCGTCCGCTGACCAGCGCCGCCGGCGTGCCCGGGAACGCCTCCGGGCCGTCCTCGGCGGTGAAGCGGTACGGCTCGTCCGGCAGGACCACCAACTCGGGTCGGCAGGCGAGCAGTTCGGGCAGCGGAACGGCCGGGTAGCGCTCGGGGTGGTCGGCGTGGACGAGTCGCAGGCCCAGGCGGCGCAGCAGGTCCCCGGCGAAGGTGTCGCGGCCGAGGACCATCCACGGGCGGCGCCAGATCGGCACGACGGTCCGCGGGCCGTCGCCCAGGGCGGGAGTGCCGCCGCTCCCGACCGGGGCCCAGGCCGCCTCCGCCTCGTCCAGCCAGGGCGGCCGGGGCAGTCCGCAGGCGGTGGTCAGCAGCCGGTGCAGGGAGCTGAGGGCGTCGTCCAGGGTGCGGATGTCGGTGACCCAGACGGGGATGCCGGCCGCCCGTAGCGCGTCCAGGTCGGGGCGCCGGTTCTCCTCGTCGTTGGCGAGGACGAGGTCCGGTGCGAGCGCGAGGATGCGTGGGACGTCCGGGTTCTTGGTGCCGCCGATCCGGGTGACGGACAGGTCGGCGGGGTGGCTGCACCAGTCGGTGGCGCCGACCAGCAGCCCGGGCGCGGTGGCGGCGACCGCCTCGGTCAGCGAGGGCACCAGCGAGACCACCCGGCGGGGCGGACGCGGCCCGAGCCGGACAGGGAGGTCGAGATCGTCGCGCGGGACGGTGGGGGCGGCCATCCGGCCAGCCTACGTCCGGCTCCGGGGCGAGGGGGCGCGCCGACGGCGACCGGTCGCGAATCGCGGGGAACCCATCGGCCCGGCCGCCCGACTACCTGGTCCGGGTCCGCAGTACGGGCCTTCGGCACGACCAGCGACGACCCACCCACGACCCAGCCACGACCACCCACGACAAGCACCGAGCACGGTCACCAACGCGGTCACCAGCACCGTCACCGAGCACGGTCACCGACCAGGAGAGAGTTGTCATGCGCCCTCGCGTCGCCTGCGGAATCGCAGCCGCCGTCGCCCTGTTCGCCACGGCCTGCGGAAGCGGGACCGGGGGCGGGCCGAGTGCCTCCGTCACCGTCCGGGACGACCCGGGCGGTGCATTCCCCGTCAAGGTCGCCGACTGCGCGGGCAAGGAGACCAGCATCGCCAAGGCGCCCGCCAGGATCGTCACCAGCAATGCCGCCGGCCTGGAGCTGATGCTCCAACTCGGCGCGGGCGAGCGGGTGATCGGCACCGGCTTCCCGCCCGGCAAGGGCACCCTGCCCGCCGCCGTCGCCGAGCAGGGCGCCAAGGTTCCGGTGCTCGGGGACAAGGGCATACCCAAGGAGAAGCTGCTCGGCTCCGGCGCCGACCTCTACGTGGACACCTTCGGCGCGATGCCGATGATGGGCGGTGGCGCCACCGGGCCGAGCGAGGAGGAGTACGCGGCGGCCGGCATCCAGCACGTGTACCTGCTCTCCACCGCCTGCGCCGGGACGCCGAAGGCCGCCAAGGCGCCGCGCACCGACCTCGCCGGGATCGAGGAGGACGTCCGCCGGCTGGGCGCCGTCACCGGCACCGCCGCGCGGGCGGAGGAACTGGTCGCCGGGATGGAGAAGCAGCTCGGCGAGGTCCGCACCGCGCTCGCCGCCGTGCCGGAGGGGCAGCGGCCGAGCTACTTCGTCTTCGACTTCGACGCCGGCACCAAGCAGCCGGTGGCGGTCTGCGGCCGGCAGGTCGCCAACGCCGTGATCACCCAGGCCGGGGCGCGCAACGTGTTCGCCGACTGCGACGCCGACTTCAAGCCCGGCTCCTGGGAGGACGTGGTCGCCAAGAACCCCGACTGGATCCAGCTGGCCGTGCGCAACCGGGGCAGCGAGGAGGCCACCCGCAAGGCCTTCGACGAGGCCGAGGCCTTCCTGAAGGGCTTCCCCGCGACCCAGGGCCTGAAGGCCGTCCAGGAGGGGCACTTCGTCCGGCTCGGCTCCGAGGTGACCACCATCGCGGGGGTGCGCAACGCCGAGGCCGTCCGGCAGATCGCCGCCACCGTCCACCCGGACCTCGTCAAGAGCCCGGACCCCGCGAAGAGCGGGCAGTAGCCGGTGACGTCGGCCATCGCTCGCAACGAGCGCGGCGAAGCCCACCCGGCCCGCACCCTGCGGGCCGGGCCGCTGGCCGCCGCCCTCGCCGTCGCCCTGGTGCTCGCTCTGACCGTCGCCGTCTCGCTCGGCTCGGTGGACGTCCCGCCCGGCGAGGTCTGGTCGGTGGTCGCCCGCCGGCTCACGGGCCGGGCCCCCGAACCCGGCACCCGCGACCTCATCGTCTGGCAACTGCGCGTCCCGCGCGCCCTGTTGGCGGCCGTGGTGGGCGCCGGACTCGGCCTGGTCGGCACCGCCGTGCAGGCCCTGGTCCGCAACCCGCTCGCCGACCCCTACCTGCTCGGCATCTCCTCCGGTGCCTCGCTGGGCGCGGTCGCCGCCATCGTCCTCGGCACCACCCTCGGGCTCCAGCTCTCCTTCGGCAGCGCGCTCGGCCTCACCGTCTCCCTGGCGGCGTTCGCCGGCGCGCTCGCCGCGTTCTCGCTGGTCTGGCTGATGGCCCGGCGGGGCGGCGGCTTCTCGCCCCTGCGGCTGGTCCTCGCGGGCATCGGCATCGCCCAGTTCCTCGGCGGCATCACCAGCTACCTGGTCCTGCAGACCCGCGACGAGCAGCAGACCAGGGGCGTGCTGTTCTGGCTGATGGGCAGCCTCGGCGGCGCCGTCTGGGCCCAACTCGCCGTCCCGGCCGTCGCCGTGGCGCTCGGACTGGCCTTGCTCCAGGCCCGCGCCCGGGGGCTCAACGCGATGCTGATGGGCGACGAGACGGCCGCCGGGCTCGGCGTGGACGTCACCCGGCTGCGCCGCGAGGTCTTCGTGGTCACCAGTGTGCTCACCGGGGTGCTGGTCGCCGTCTCCGGGGCGATCGGCTTCGTCGGGCTGATGGTGCCGCACGTGTGCCGGCTGCTGGTCGGCGGCGACCACCGGCGGCTGCTGCCGCTGTCCGCGCTTACCGGGGCGCTGCTGCTGGTCGTCGTCGACACGGTGGCCCGCACCGCCCTGGACGGCCAGGAACTGCCGATCGGCGTGGTCACCGCCGTCCTCGGCGCCCCCACCCTGCTCTACCTGCTGGACCGACGACTGGAGCGCAGTTGAGGATCGCCGTCGAGGACCTGAGCGTCGCCCTGGCCGGCCGGACGGTGCTGGCCGGGGCCAACCTGATCGCCGAGGAGGGGGAGATCGCCGGACTGGTCGGACCCAACGGCAGTGGCAAGTCCAGCCTGCTGCGCACCGTCTACCGGCACCTGCGGCCCAGCGCCGGCCGGGTGCTGCTGGCCGGGCGGGACCTCGCGGAGCTGCGGCCCGCGCAGTCCGCCCGGCACATCGGTGCACTGCCCCAGGAGCGCGGCGGGGACTTCGAGTTGAGCGTCCGCGAGGTGGTCGCGATGGGCCGCACCCCGTACAAGCGGGCCTTCGCGGCCGACGACGCCGAGGACCACCGGATCACCTCCGAGGCGCTGACCAGGGTCGGCATGGCCGAGGCCGTCGACCGCCGGTTCGCCCAGCTCTCCGGCGGTGAACGGCAACGGGTGCTGCTGGCCCGGGCGCTCGCCCAGCAGCCGGACGTCCTGGTGCTGGACGAGCCGACCAACCACCTGGACGTCCGGCACCAGGTGGAACTGCTCGCCCTGCTCCGGGAGCAGCGCCGCACCACCCTGGTCGCCCTGCACGACCTCAACGCCGCCGCCTCGGTCTGCGACCGGCTGCACGTCCTGCACGGCGGCGCCCTGGTGGCCTCCGGGACACCGCGCGAGGTGCTGACCGCCGAGCTGCTGGCCGAGGTCTTCGGCGTACGGGCGGCGGTGGTCGAACACCCCCTCACCGGCGATCCGTTGATCGCCTTCGACCACCGGTCCCCGGCAGCGGCGCAGGCGGCCGTGCCGGGGCGGTAGCCCGTACCGGCGCTCCTGCTAGTGGCACTCGTAGTGGCTCGGCCGACCGTCCCGCAGGACCAGCCGGCCGAGCCGCGCGGCCTCCGCGCTGCGCAGCAACTCGCGCTCGCCACCGGTGCGATGGAGCACCGCGGAGTGCCAGGGCGTGATCCAGGCGTCGGCTGCCGCCAGTAGCCGGATGCCGAACTTGGACGCCCCGGCCGGCTGCGGGTGGATGGAGAGCCGGACGGCGCGCGGGTGGTGCTCGGCGATCAACTCGCCCCAGGCGCGGCTGCGCTGGATCACGCCGTAGGCGCGGCGGCGGCACTCCCGCTGGAGGGCGGAGCGGGTGCCGGTGAAGCCGACGGTGTCCTCGCTGAGGAAGCGGGTGATGCCCCGGTAGAGCCGCAGGGTCTCCTCCTCGGTCAGCACCTGTTCGCGCAGCTCCTCGACGCTCGGGGCGTACCGGGCGTGCACCCGGGCGCGCTTCTCGTCGTACGGGAGGCCGCCGAGGACGGCCCGCAGGTCGAAGGTGTCGAGGCGGGTCAGGCCCTCGCGGGCGATCATGGCGGTCAGGGCGTCCGAGTAGGCGTCTATGTGGTCGTCCGGGACGTTGATCAGGTCGCCGAAGATGTGCCCGTCCGAGCAGATCAGGATCCGGGCGCCGGGCGCGTACAGACGGCCGATCTCGGCGCACAGCCCGTCGAGGAAGGTCAGTGACAGCCGTTCGCCCTCGTCCGGCAGGCGGCCGAGCACCTTCGCGGGGTTCGGCGACTTGCAGGGGAAGCCGGGCAGGGTCAGGACGATCGGTTCGCCGGCGGTGATGAAGTCCGCCAACTGGGCCAGCTGGAGCGGGAAGTGCTCCGGGCGGGCGTCGAAATCCGGGTCCGCGGCCCGGCGGTGCGGCAGCAGCAGACCGAGGACGCTGGCGGCGAGCCGCTCGGCCGAGGAGCGGTCCGAGGGGCGGTCCGAGGGGTCGGTGGCGGTGGCGACGGCGGTGGCAGGGGTGATGGCGGCAGGGGCGGTGCCGACGGGCGGCATGGGGGTCCTCCACGGAAGGTGGTGCGGTGCGGCTTCGGGGGTCAGGTGTCGGGCGTCGGGCTGCGGAGCGCGGTCGGCGGGCCCCTGGGGTCAGCGGCGCTGGTCGTAGGCGACCGGCAGCCGGTTCACTCCGCGCGCCAGGACGGCGGGAACCCAGGCCAGGTCCGCCAGACCGTCGCCGGGCGCCTCGGCCGGGCGCAGGCCGGGCAGCCGGTTGAGCAGGGTGGCGAGGGCGACCTGGAGCTCGGCCCGGGCGAGTGCGGCGCCGGGGCAGTAGTGGATGCCGTGGCCGAAGGCCAGGTGTGCGTTGGGGGTGCGGTCCAGGTCGAGGCGGTCGGGATCGGGGAACTGTTCGTCGTCGCGATTGGCGGCGCAGAGCGAGACGATCACGGAGTCGCCGGCCGGGACGACGGTGCCGAACAGGTCGCTGTCCTCGGCGAAGAACCGCCAGGTGGTGAGCTCGAACGCGGCGTCGTGGCGCAGCAGTTCCTCCACCGCCCGGGCGAGTCGGCCGGGATCGTCGACGCCCTCGCGCAGCCGGGCGAGCTGCTCGGGGTGGCGCAGCAGGGTGACCAGCATGGTGGTGATCTGGTTGGTGACCGGCTCCTGCCCGGCGACCAGCAGCTGGAAGACCATCGAGTCGAGCTCCGCGCGGCTCAACTCGCCCGCGTCATGGGCGTGGACGAGCCGGCCCAGAAGGTCCTCCGGGGCCACCCAGCCGGGCTCCCGGCAGTCGACGCGCTTGCGGGTGACGACATCGGCGATATACGTCTGGAGGCCGCGCAGCCGTGCCTCGTACGCCGGCCGGCCGGGGTCCTGCGGGCCGACCGGCTGGACCACTTTGCCCCAGTCCCGGTCGAAGCGCTCGGCCAACTCGGGTGGCAGGCCGATGACTTCGGAGAGCACCCGGAAGGGGTAGTGGGCCGCGAAGCCCGCCACCAGGTCCGCGCCGCCGGACTGCGGCAGTTCGTCCACCAGCGCGTCGGCCAGCTCCTGGAACCGGGGGCGCAGCGACTCCACCCGGCGCGGGGCGAAGGCGTCGAGCACGAGCCGGCGCATCGAGGTGTGCTTGGGCGGGTCCTGATGGAGCAGATGGACCTGGAGCTGCGAGTGCTGCGGCTCGGGCATGATCGACGCGAGTCGGCGCCAATTGTCGTTGCCCAGGCTGTGGTTCTTGCCCAGGCGAGGGTCGTTGAGGGCCGCGTGGGCGGCTCGGTGGCCGGTGACCAGCCAGGCGTGGATGCCGCTCGGGAACTCCACCCGGTGCACCGGCCCGGCCTCGCGCATCCGCCGGTAGAGCGGGTACGGGTCGCGCTTGTACGCCGGGCCGTACAGCGGGACGGGGGAGGGGAGCCGGTCGTACCCGTACGGGCAGCGCGGGGCTTCGTCGTCGGCGGCGGCCGGGGCGGTGGCCGTGTCGGTGATCGAGTCGGGGCTCGTGTCGGTCATCTGGGGGGTCCTTCGATGCGTGGCGATGCGGTGTGTTGTGGCGTGTTGTGGATGCGGGGCGGTGCGGGGTGCTCAGGCCTCGGGGCGGTGGTGCAGGGCGAGCAGGGCGACGGCGGTGGCCGCGACCAGGGCGGCCAGGGCGATCCCGGCGCGCGTCCCGGTGGTGTCGTGGGGCGCGGCGAGAGCGGCGGCGGTGCCGAGGCCCGGGCCGAGCGCGAAGCCGAGGCTGCGGGCGAGTTGGACGGCGGAGCCGGCGGTGGCGAGCTTCCCGGGCGGGGAGGCGGACATCACCAGGGCCTGGGTGGGGCCGCCGTTGAGGCCCATCCCGGCGCCGGCGAGGGCGAGTCGCGCGGCGATGTCGAGGGCGGACCAGCTCGGGTCCAGCGGGGCGAGCAGGGCCAGGCCGAGGGCGGTGACGGCGGCACCGGTGAGCGCGGTCGGGCGGGCGCCCCAACGGTCGGCCAGCCGGCCGCCGACCCGGCCGGCCAGCACCATGCCGAGCGGGAACGCCAGCATGGTGAGTGCGGTGGCGGTGGCGCTCTCGCCCCGGGGTCCGCGCAGGTGCTGGGCGAGCAGGTAGTGGCAGGCCGCGAATCCGGCGGCGAGGGCCAGCACCGAGGCGTTGGCGCCGGCGGTCCCGGCGGCCCGAAGTACCTCGGCCACCGGCCGGCCGCCCGGGCGGCACAGCCAGAGCAGCACCAGGGGTACGGCGGGCAGGGCGAGCAGCAGCCACAGCGGCGACCGTGGGGCCAGGGTGAGCCCGAGCAGGGTGGCGGCCACGGCGGCGCCGATCAGCGCGGCGTCGCCGAGCGAGGACCGGTCGGGCGGTCGCAGCCCGCCGCGGCGCGGGGCGTGGCGCCGCACGATCAGGACGGCGGCCAGGCAGACCGGCAGCTTGACGAGGAAGATCGCCCGCCAGCCCAGGTGGTCGAGCAACAGCCCGCCGAGCACCGGCCCGGTGACGGCGCCGAGCGGACCGAGCGTCGCGGGCACGCTCATCGCCCGGCCGCGCAGCTCGGGCCGGACGGAGGTGGCGGCGAGCACCGGCATCAGGACGAAGAGCACGGCCCCGAAGGCGCCCTGGAACAGCCGTGCCGCGATCAGCCACCCGGCCCACGGGGCACAGGCCGCCAGCACGCTGCACAGGGCGAAGCAGCCGACGGCGAGCAGCAGGGCCGAACGCGTGCCGACCTGGTCCAGCCATCGCCCGGCGGGCAACAACAGGGCGACGAGCGGGAGTTGGTACCCCAGGGCGGCCCACTGGGCGACCCCTGGGGAGACGTGCAGACCGGCCGAGATGTCGGTGAGCGCGAGGTTGACCACGTTCATGTCGAGCATCGCGACGAAGGACAGCAGGCCGGCGGCCACCACCAGGCTCCAGCGGTCCACCGGCTCGTGCTGATGGTTCGTCAGATTTTGGGTGGTCGGGGGTGGTTGCACTGTCATGAAGTCCCTCCGTCTCCCGTGCTGCCGGACCGGACGCCGCCTCGGCGGCGGCGGGGTCCGGTACAGCAGTCGGTGGCGCAGGGGCTCCGGTTCCGAACACCTGGGGGATTTCTTGCGGAGGTGCGGCACAGGGCGGCGGCGGGTGACAACTTTTAGCGAACAGATGACAGATTTCGAAATCTGTCATCTGTCCGCTGTCATCTGTCCGCTGTCGGTTGTTCGCCGTCGGCTGCCGATCGTTCGCAGCTCGCCCGCTCGCCCGCCTGCCCGCCGACGGCCCGTCGTCCTCCCGCCGCTCAGCAGGCGGTCGCGAGCTCCCCGGCCTCGGCGGCGCGCAGGCGGGCCACCAGTTCCTCCCGGGCGCGGGCGACTCGGGAGCGGACCGTCCCGACGGGGCAGCCGGCGACCTCGGCCGCCTCGGCATAGCTCAGGCCGACCACCTGTGTCAGTACGAAGGCCTCCCGCCGCTGGGCGGGCACCCGGTCGAGCAGATCGCCGAGTGCGATGCCGTCCTCGAACCCGGCCGTCGGTGTGCCACTCTGCCGCTCCGCCGCCTCCTGCCAGTCCGGCAGTGCCGCGCAGCGGGGCCGGGCGGCGGCCATCCGGTACCGGTCGATCACCGCGCGCCGGGCGATCGACAGCAGCCAGGTCCGGGCCGAGGAGCGCCCCGCGAACGCGGGCAGGCCGCGCAGGGCGCGCAGGAAGGTCTCCTGAGCGAGGTCGTCGGCGGACTGCACGTCGGTCAGGTGGGCGACGAAGCGCCAGACGTCCCGCTGGGTCGCCCGGACGAAGGCCTCGACGTCGGCCGCCCGTCCGGAGCGGGCGGTCAGTGCCAGCGCGGTGAGCTGATCGTCATCCACGGTGGCCCCCCACCCGGCTGGTCCCGGCGTCGCGGCCGTGCGGGACGATGGTCATATGAGATGCGCGCAGTTTCGGACAGCTTTGTCCGCCCGGCTCGACGGCGAATCGAGCGGCCTGCCGGAGGCCCGGCTGGACAAGCACATCGCGCGCTGCCACGGCTGCCGGGAGTGGCTGGCCCGGGCCGAACAGCTGCGCGCTCGGGTACGGGCGGGCGCTGCCGACGGGCCCTCGCCCGAGTGGTCGGCCCGGCTGCTGGCCGGCCTCGGCGAGGACCGGCCGGGAGATCGTGCTCCGAACGGTCCGCGGGCCGTCGAGCGGTAGGCGCGGCCAGGGCGCCCGGAGGGGCGGGAACGGCAGGACGGGGGCGCCGGCCGGAGCCGGTGCGCCGTCGAAGTGAGGCATGGGAAGGTCCCGAGGGGAAGGCGGGGGCGGCACCGCGCAGCGCGGCACCGTCGGCGTCCGGGGGCAGCCGCGCGGCACGCCGGCCCTGAGGGGGCACGGCGGCGGGCGCGGGCCCGCGCCCTGGCGGCACGACGGCACAAAGCCTTGGCCGTACGGCAGGGCGACCTGCCCGTCGCGAGAGTCCCGATGGCCGGGAGGCGGCCGAGGTGAGAAGGGGTGCGGCGGGCGCGTCAGCAGGCGAGGGCGAACGCCGGCGGCCCACGCCGGACCACGGCATGCGTGAGCAGCACCGACCGGGGCGGCCGGGCCCGGTCGTCGACCGGGCGGGGCGGTGCCGGGGCCCGGTGGCCGAAGGGGTGCGCGAACAGCGCCAGCAGCGGGAGCGGCAGGGCCCCCGCGACCACCGAGCCGAGCGCTCCGAGCAGCTCGAAGAGCCGGACCAGTGCCGCGTCGCCGCGCCAGAGCAGGAGCGCACACGCCAGCGCGGCGAGAACGTGGGCGGCGGTCATCCCCGGCGACATGCCGTGGGACATCCCGTGCGCCATGTCGTGCGCCGGTCCCTGCGTCGAACCGCCGACCAGAACCTGCGCCGCGTCGTACGACCCGTCACCGTGGAACGTTCCGTCCGGCATCGTGTGCGGCCCCGCGGGCATGCCGGTCGTGCCTGTCATCCCGGTCGTCCCGGACAGGTCGGGGTGCACGGCCGTCGGGCCCGGCGCCCCGTGGTGCGTTCCCGCCGTCGGTCGCAGGCTGCCGGTGAGCGGCGGGACCTCCGGGTCGATGCCCGCCATCCGTGCCAGCTCGACCGGGGAGAGCCCGCCGGGCGCCCGGTCCGGATTGCAGAGCAGGAGGGCGGCCCAGTCCGTGGTGGCGAGTCGGCCGAGGCCACCGCCCCCTCGGGAAAGCGCCCCGGCCTGTTCGAACAGCTGGTGCAGCGCGGTCTGCGCCACGACCATCCAGAGGCTGATCACCCCGAGTCCGCGCCGCTTTCCGGCGAGCAGCCAGGTCAGCCCGAGGACCGCCCCGAACCCACCGGCCAGCACCCTCGGCGAGACCCCGGGCCCGGCCATGGCGACGTGCGCGGTGGCGGCCATCGCTACGCACAGCGCGGCGAAGACCACGGCGCGCAGCAGGCGGATCCGGTCGGTCATCACGATGGCACTCATCGTCGCACCCGCCCTGCCCGGCCCGTACCGCACCCTCCGGTCATGGCCGGTTCTGTGCCGTGAGACGATGCCCGGCCGCTCGCCCCGTGGCCCGCCGGACCGCCGCCCGGACCGCCGCCCGGCCCGGCCCATCGGCCCGGCGCGCCGGACCGAGCCATCACTCGTACGACCATCGGGGCGGTTTGACAGCGCGCATTCCATACTCACTTAATGTGCATCACCCAGTACGGTGCGTATCGGGACGACGTCGTTCAGAAGCAGGGAGGTCCGGCCTTGGAGACCCCGACGGATACCTCGGCGCCCATTGCCGACAGTGCCGAGTCCGCTGCCCCCACGGAGCCGACCGTCCCGCAGCAGGCGACGGCCCCGAGAGGGGCGGCGCCGACCGAGGCGGCTCCGGCCGAAGCCGAGGAGCCCGCCGAGCGGGCCGAAGCCGCCGAGCCGGCCGCAACCGTCGAACCTGCTGAATCCGCCGCACCCGCCGAGCCGGCCGAGCCTGCCGAGCGCGCCGAGGCCGCCGAGCAGAACGAGGCCGCCGAACCGGCCGAAGCCGCCGAACAGCCCGAGGCCGCTGTCCCCGCCGAAGCCGCCGAACCCGCCGAGCAGACCGACTCGCCGGAGGCCGCCGACTCCGCCGACCCCGCCAACTCCGCCGACCCCGCCGACGCGTCCGCCCCCGCCGACTCGGCCGAGCCCTCCACTCCGCCCGGCTCCGCGGACGCGGCCGAGTCCCCGGCCCAGCCCGAGGCCCTTGCCGCGCCCGAGTCCACAGACCTCGCCGACGCCCGCTTCTGGCAGTTGCCGGCCCCCGACCGCGCCGCCGCCTTCGCCGAGCTGCGCAGCCGCCCCGCCCCGGTGTTCTTCGGCGACCGCGCCTCCGGCCGGGGTTTCCACGCCCTGGTCCGCCACGCCGACGTGGTCGAGGCCAGCCGCACCCCCGCCGTCTTCCTCAGCGGTCCCGGCGTGACCACCCCCGTCCCGGCGCGCTGGGTCCGGCTGCTGTTCGGCGACTCGATGGTCAACCTGGACGATCCCCGTCACGCCCAGCTGCGCCGGATCGTCTCGCGGGCGTTCACCCCGCGGCTGCTCGACCGGGTCGAGGAGGACGTCCGGCGGATCAGTACCGAGCTGGTCGACCGGATCGAGCGGGAGCGGCCGGAGGACTTCGTGACCGCGGTCGCCGCCGAGCTCCCGTTCCAGGTGATCTGCACCATGATGGGCATCCCGGAGCGGCCGCGCCGCACCATCCTCGACCTGGTCAACCGCACCTCCGAGGACATCGGGGTGGCCCGACCGCTGCGCCGCCGCCTGCGGGTGCCCGGGCGCGGGCTGCGGGCGCTCGCCCGGATGCAGGGCATCGTCGCCGGGATCGGCCGCCGGCGCCGCCGCCGGCCGGAGGAGGACCTGATCTCCGCGCTGGTCACCGCCGACGTGGACGGCCGTCGGCTCACCGGGCGCGAGCTCGGCGCCTTCTTCAGCCTGCTGCTGGTCGCCGGGGTCGAGACCACCCGCAACGCGCTGGCCCACGGCCTGCACCTGCTGACCGCCCATCCCGAGCAGCGCGCCCTGCTGCTCGCGGACCTCGACGGACTGCTCGGCGGCGCGGTGGACGAGATGGTCCGCCACTCCACGCCGATCATCCAGTTCAACCGGACCCTCGCCGTCGACCACGAACTGGGCGGATCCGGCGGGCCGCTGCTGCGCGCGGGCGAGAAGGTCGCGCTGTTCTACGGCTCGGCCAACCGCGACGAGGAGGTCTTCCCCGACCCGGACGCCTTCGACATCACCCGCACGCCCAATCCCCACCTCGGCTTCGGCGGCGGCGGTCCGCACTACTGCCTCGGCGCGCACCTGGCCCGGCAGGAGATGACGGCGCTGTTCCGCGAGCTGTTCACCCGCCTGCCCGAGGTGCGGTCGGTCGGCGAGCCGCAGCTCGTGCCGTCCAGCTTCGACCACCGGGTCCGCTCGCTGCGCTTCACCTTCTGAGCCTCGGGCGACCCCGACCCGTCCGTCAGGTCGGCCTGGACCTTCGGATCGACCCGAATCCTCCGATCGATCCGACCCCCTGGGGCGGCCGGCGCTCCCGCGCCCGGCTAGTCGGTCGCCTCCCAGACCGCGTGATCGTGCGCGAACAGCACGCGGTGCGGCTCGTGCTCCGCCATCCGGTCGAGCCAGGCCCGGTACCCGGGCAGCGGTGCGGCCAGGCCCTCGCGCGCCGCCCGCCGGGCGAGCACCGCCTGCCCGTACTGGGAGGCGAAGTCGTACGCCTGCCCGGCCAGCAGGACCGGGCCGCCGCCCGGGCGGTCGATCAGCAGTGACTGGTGGCCCCCGGTGTGGCCGGGCGTGGGCAGCACCCGCACGCCCGGCCAGACCTCGGCCTCGCCGTCGAGCTCGCGGTACTCGGCGCCGGGGAAGTCGACCAGCGCGTCGATGGTGTACCCGCCGCGCCGGGCGGTGGCCAGCTCCTCCGCCTGGACCAGGACGGGGGTGCCGGCGAACAGCGGGTTGCCGCCGCAGTGGTCGAAGTGCAGGTGGCAGTTGACTACCAGGTCGATGTCGCCGACGGCGACCCCGGCCGCGGCGAGCGCCTCCGGCAGCGGGCGGCGGACCGGGCGGTAGTGCGCCTCGGTCTCCGGCTCGCCGCCACCGATCCCGGTGTCGAACAGCAGCAGCCCCTCCGGACGCCGGACCAGGTACGCGAGCACCGGCTCCACGCGCGGCTCCGGGCTACCCGCCTCGGCGGCCGGCCGGACGAAGTACCCCAGGTCGAGACGGTGGATCACGCGCAATTCAGCCCCCATGTCGCGGTGCGTCGCTCTGCCCCGTACGGACGGTCGCACGGGCCCCCGGTTCGCACCCTACCCGCCGACCGGCAGCCCCCGGTCGGCCTTCACCTGCTTCATCGTCAGGTGCGAGTTGACCTGCGCGATGCCCGGCAGGCCGGAGAGCACGTCGGTGATGAAGCGCTCGTACGCGGCGATGTCGGCCACGGCGATCCGCAGCAGGTAGTCGGGCTCGCCGAACAGCCGGTGGGCCTCCACCACCTCCGGCAGTTCGGCCACCCGGCGCTCGAACTCGGCAACCGTCACCTGGTCCTCGTGACGCATGGTGATCGTCACGAAGGGCTGGAATCCGCGCCCGACCGCCGCGCCGTCCAGCACCGCCCGGTAGCCGCGGATCACGCCGTCCTGCTCCAGTTGGCGCACTCTGCGCAGGCAGGGGGAGGGGGTGAGGTCCACCCGGGAGGCCAGCTCGGTGTTGGTCAGGCGCCCGTCCTGCTGGAGCTCGCGGAGGATTCTGCGGTCGATTCGGTCCATGGCGCAACATTCTGCCAAAACGCGGCTCCGACCAGCGGGAAGTCGCCATCGCGTGCCAGCCCCGTCCGGCTACCTTCAGTGACCGCACCGGCCGCCGGGCCTTCCCGGCCCACCACCGGCGCACTCCGGCCGACCGCCGGGAGGCCCTCCGGCCGATCGCCGGAACAACCCCGGCCGATCGCCGGGGCACCTCCCGGCCGACCCGCCGGGCCCACACCGCGACGAGCACGACAGGCCACGCCACGCCCATGGACACCCACGCCCTCCTTCTCTTCCTCGGAGTCGACCTGCTGCTGGTCTGCACCCCGGGCCCCGACTGGCTCTACATCGCCGCCCGAGGCCTCGGCCAGGGACGCCGTGCCGCGCTGATCGCGGTCGGCGGGGTCTGCGCCGGGTACGCCGTCCACACCCTGCTCTCCAGCGCCGGCCTGGCCGCCGCGCTGCGCGCCGTCCCGGCCGCCCTGCCGGTGCTGCGTCTCACCGGCGCCGCCTACCTGCTGGTGCTGGCCGTCATGATGCTGCTGGCGCTGCGCAAGGGCGGGGGCGCCGCCGCCCTGGCCGCGCCCAAGCCGCAGCCCACCGCGACGGTGCTGCGCCAGAGCATGCTGACCGCGCTGCTCAACCCCAAGGGCCTGCTGCTCTACCTCTCCCTGGTACCGCAGTTCGTCGATCCGGGCGCCGCACTGCCGGTCGGCGGGCAGGTGCTCGCGCTCGGCTCGCTCAACGTGCTGGCCTGTGCGGTGGTGTACGGGCTGGTCGCGCACGCCAGCGGGCGGCTCGGCGGCCGGTTCGGCGGCACCCCGCAGGCGGCCCGCCGGATGACCGTGGTCTCGGCGGTCCTGCTGATGTTGGTGGCGGGCGTCACGGCGACCGCCTGAAAACCGGAGCACAATGCGGGGCATGACCGATCGTCCGTTGCCAACAGGAACCACCGGACCCACTGGAACCATGGGATCCACCAGACCCACAGGACCCACAGGACCTATGGAACCCGCGGGACCCAGCGGAACCCCCGGTGCCGTCGACGGCCCCACGGCTCATGCCTGGGAGGCTCTCGGCGGACCGCCCGAACTGCTGGAACGGGTGACCTTCCACGGGCCGGACGACGTCCTGCCCTCCGGTCTGCCGGTGCGCCGGCTCGCCCGTGCGACCGTGGCGGTCTGCTCGCTGGCCGCCGCCGAGCTCGCCGCCCACCGCGGCGGCGCGGCTGTCCCGGTCGCCCCGGCGGTCCCGGCCGTCCCCGCGGTCCGGGTCGACCAGGGCGCGGTCGCCACCGCCTTCGTCAGCGAGCGGCATCTGACGGTCGACGGCCGTACGCCCGTCACCTTCGCCCCGCATTCCGGCTTCTGGCGCACCGCCGACGGCTGGGTGCGCACCCACGCCAACTACCCGCACCACCGCACCCGGCTGCTCTCCGCGCTCGGCCTCGCCGCCGATGCCGGGCCCGAGCAGCTCGCCGAGACGCTCGGCGGACTGTCGGCCGAGCGGATCCAGGAGCGCGCGTACGAGGCAGGAGCGCTCGCGGTTGCCGTCGCGCCGGTGAGCCCGGCCGTGCACCCCCTCGTGGAGCACCGGGACATCGGTGCCGCCGCCAGGACCGCGCCGGTCCGCCCGCTCGGCGAGGCCCCCGTGGACCGGCCCGCCGCCGGGGTCCGGGTCCTCGACCTCACCCGGGTGATCGCCGGGCCGGTCGCCACCCGCACCCTCGCCCTGCTCGGTGCCGACGTCCTGCGCGTCGACTCGCCCCGCCTGCCGGAGGCCGCCGACGCCCACGCCGACACCGGCTTCGGCAAGCGCTCCACCCGGCTCGACCTCGCCGTGCCGGCCGACCGTGCGGTCTTCGAGGAGCTGCTCGCCACCGCCGACGTCGTCGTCACGGCCTACCGCCCCGGTGCTCTCGACGCCCACGGCCTCGGCCCCGACGCGCTGTTCGCCCGCCGTCCGGACCTGATCCTCGTCCAGCTCTGCGCCTGGGGCTGGACCGGCCCCTGGGTCGGACGGCGCGGCTTCGACAGCCTGGTCCAGGCGGGCGTCGGCATCGCCGCCCACGAGTCCGCTTCCGCTTCCGCTTCCGCTTCCGCCGCCTCCGCCTCGGACTCAGCATCCGGCTCCGGCTCCGGGCACGAGGTCGCCCCTGGTGGCCGTCCCGGCGTGCTGCCCGCCCAGGCCCTCGACCACGGCACCGGCTACCTCATCGCCGCCGCCGTCCTGCGCGCCCTCACCGACCAGCGCACCCGCCGCCCCGGCGGCCGCCACCTGCGCTTCTCCCTCGCCGGCACGGCCTCCTGGCTGCTGCACGGCATCGAACCGGAAACCCCGCAAGGGGCCTCGCCCGAGCCGTACGACCCCTCCCGGTGGCTGGTCGAGACCGACTCCGCGTACGGGCGGCTGCGTCACGCGCTGCCGCCGATCGGGTACGAGGGGGCACCCGCCGACTGGTCGCGCCCGCCGGGGCGCTGGGGGACGGACGAACCGGTCTGGCTCTGACGGCCCCGGGCGAGCGCTGTCCGAGGCGTCTGACAGCATCGCCGTCATGACCGCACACGCCACCGACTACACCTGGTTCGAGGACCGCTACCCCGACCTGGGCGAGGCCTACTGCCTCACCCAGGTCCAGGGCCTCGCGGCCGACGAGCTGCTGCGCCGCTTCGACGCCCTGCCGGCGAGCGACGCCGTCGGCCTGACGGCGGTTATGGCCCGCTGGGACGCCTACCAGGACGGAGCGGACGAGGACGACGACGAGGACGAGGAGTACGAGGAGTACGAGGAAGGGGCCGGCGGGGACGAGGGGGACGGGGCGCTGTTCGACCCTGCCGAGGACCGGCTGCTCGTCGCGGTCACCGAACTCGACGGCTGGGCCCTCGCGATCGAGCCGAACGGCTACCTCGGCGCCCTGGACACGGTGATCCCGCGGCTCGGCGAGGGCACCCGGCTGGTCTCGCACTTCCGCAACGTCAACGCCGTGGACCACTTCCACTGGTGGGAACACGGCGTCCGGCGGCTGCACTTCGAGCCGCTCTTCCCCGGCCAGCGGGACGGCTCGGACGCCGAAGCCCGCGGCATCCCCGAGCTGCTGACCGCCTGTGGCTTCGACCTGGAGACGGAGGAGTACGCGCAGCACACCGAGGCCGCGTTCGCACTCGCCGAGCGGCTGACCGACGTCCGGATCACCCCGGAGCGGCTGGAGGCCGCCACCTTCCGGATCGGCTACGCCCCGCGCCCGTGACGGGCCCGGTCCGTGCCGCGCCCTGCCGCGCCGGTGCCCCCGCCCAGCCGTGAGGCCGTGCCCCGGCGGGACACGGCCTCACGGCACCGGACGGAGGTCAGACCCCCGAGGGGATCTGCTTGGCCCGGCCGCGGACCTGGATCGCCGTGACGATCTCGACCAGGCCCAGGATCACCAGCCAGCACCCGGCCAGCACGGCCAGCGCGGTGATCGACCCGACCGGCCACACCATCAGCAGCACGCCGGCCAGGGTGTTGGCCGCGCCCGCGAAGGCCTGCCAGCCGCGGGCGGGCATCAGCGGGTCGGAGATCGCGGCGGCGAGCTGGGTGATGCCGCGGAACAGCCAGCCGATCCCGATCCAGATCGCGAGCAGCAGCAGCGACTGCGCCGCGCTGCGGAAGCAGAGCAGGCCCAGCAGGACGCAGATCGCACCGCTGATGAAGGCCAGCACCCGCAGTGCCGCGGTGGAGTGGGTGCCGAACGCGGCGATCAGCTGCACGATGCCGATCACCAGCAGGTAGAGGCCGAACAGCACGCCCACCACCAGGAGCGTCTCCTCGGGCCAGGCGAAGACCACGATCCCGAGGGCGAGCGAGGCGAGTCCGGCGACCAGCAGGACCTGCCAGGCGGCCTTGGCGAGCAGTCCGAGCGGGCCCTGGACCGGGCTGCCGTCGGGGGTGATGATCGGAGGGGCCACGGTGGCGTACTCCTCGGGCTGACGCCGGGCGACGGGTGACCGGTGACCGGTGTCCTGCCTGGTCGTGTGACGCAGGACGGGTGAGGTCGGGTCGGCCGGCTGACGGGCAGGGAACGAACCCCAGCATCTCCGCGCCACGGCCGGACCGCGCGTCGGATACGGCCGTTCGGGGGATCCGCCGCGGTCGCCGGAACGTCACCCTCCGGACACTTCCCGTCGATATCATCCGGCGGTATGACTTCTGAAGGGTGGGGGACCCCTCCGGTCGAGCCGATCAGCCAGCACTACATCGTCTGCGGGGGCAATGCGCTGGCCCATCGACTGATCCTGGAACTCGTCGAGCACTACGAGGTCCCGGTCGTCGTCCTGGTCGCCGACCGGACCCGCGACCACGCGCCGCAGATCGAGCAGCTGTCCGGCGTCGCGGCGGTCGTGGAGTACGCCGGCATCACCGAGGAGGCGCTGCGCGCGGTGTCCATCGGTACCGCGCGCGGTCTCGCCCTGGTCGAGGGGAGCGACCAGGAGAACATCCACGCCGCGCTCAGCGCCCAGAACCACAACCCGGACATCCGCATCGTGTTCCGGATGTTCAACCAACGGCTCGGCGAGAACATCGAACGGCTGCTCAAGAACGGTGCCGCGCTCTCCGGGTCCGCCACTGCCGCCCCGGCCTTCGCCTCCGCGGCGCTCGGACGGCCCAACTCGGTGGAGATCGACGGGCGTTACCTGCACATCGCGTTCGACGACGACATCACCTCCGACCGGATCTGCGTGGTCGCCGACCAGATCGACCGGCAGGACCTCGGCAGGATCCGACTGCTGCCCGAGCAGCAGGGCGACTCGGCCGAATTCGTCCGGCTCGCCAGCGAGTTCGGCGACGACGGGCCGATCCGACCCGGAGGCGTTCGGCGCGAACCGGCGCCTGCGGCCGACCCCGATCAGGAGGAGGAGCCGGGCGGCAGGGCGGCGCTCCAGGTGCTGCGGATCGAACCCCGGGAGCCGATCGACTGGAAGCGACGGCTGCGCTGGCGGCTGCTCGACACCATGCGCTTCTTCACCAGCGCCCGGATGCGGCTGGTGCTGCTCACCGCCCTCGCGGCGGTGCTGCTGGCCTTCGGGGTGCTCTGGTACCTCAACCGGAACTTCGGCTGGACCGTCTACATCGCGCTGCTCGACCTGGCCGGCGCGGCCCAGCCGGACCAGCTCTCCGACATCTCCTCCGGGACGGGCACCGGCGGGTTCTGGCAGCGGGTCGCACAGGTGGTGATCACCATCTGCGGGATCACCTTCGCGCCGGTGGCCACCGCGATCGCGGTGGAGGTCCTGGGCTCCGGGCGGCGCGGGCAGCCGCGCAACCCAGGGGCGGGCACCCGGGACCACGTGATCGTCGTCGGCCTCGGCAACGTCGGAACCCGCGTCGCGATCCAACTGCACGACATGGGCGTGCCGGTGGTCTGCATGGAGCGGGACCCGCAGGCCCGCGGCATCGCCGCCGTCCGGGCGCTGGGGATCCCGGTGGTGATGGGCGACGGTCCGTTCGAGCAGCAGCTGCGCCGGGCCCGGCTGAAGCACAGCCGGGCGCTGGTCGCCGTCAGCGGGGACGACGCCACCAACCTGGAGGCGGCCCTGGAGGCACGCCACGGCAATCCCGACGTCCGGGTGGTGGTGCGGCTGTTCGAGGACGACTTCGCCAGTCACTTCTACAAGACGCTGGACAACGCGGCCTCCCGGTCGGTGTCCTACCTGGCCGCGCCCGCCTTCGCGGCGGCGCTGATGGGGCGCGAGGTGCGCGGGACGCTGTCGGTGCTCCGGCACGTGCTGCTGATCGCCGAGCTGAAGGTGGAGGACGGCAGCGGGCTGATCGGGCTGAACCGGCACGACCTGGAGGACCCGGGCGGCGTCCGGGTGATCGCCGTGCGCTTCGCCCACAGCGGGCAGCTGCTGTGGAACTTCCCGGACCGCACCCGGAAGCTCGCCCCGGGCGACGAGATCGTGGTCGCCGCCACCCGCAGTGGGCTCGCCCGGCTGAACACGGTGGCGGTGGAGGAGGACTGAGCGCGGCGGCCGGTCGCGAACGGCCTTCGGCGAACAGGCGGCGGCTTTCGGAGGACGGATGACAGCCGACAGATGACAGCCGACGGCTTTCAGTGGACAGAGTTCAGCGGACAGATTTCATCATCTGAAATCTGTCCGCTGTTCGTCGTCCGTTGTCCGCCGTCCGTGGCCTGTTGTCGCCTGCCGGACGGCCTCCGTTGTCAGCGGTTCTGGAACTCCGGCGGGCGCTTCTCGGCGAAGGCCGCCATGCCCTCCTTCTGGTCCGCCGTGGCGAAGGCCGCGTGGAAGAGCCGGCGCTCGAAGCGCACGCCCTCGGCGAGCGTCGTCTCGAAGGCGCGGTTGACGCTCTCCTTCATCATGATCGCGGCCGGGGTGGACATCGCCGCGATCGTCTCGGCGGTGGCGAGCGCCTCGGCGAGCAGCTGGTCCGCCGGGACGATCCGGGAGACCAGTCCGGCCCGCTCGGCCTCCTCGGCGCCCATCATCCGCCCGGTCAGGCACAGCTCCATGGCCTTCGCCTTGCCGACCGCCCGGGTCAGCCGCTGCGAGCCGCCGATGCCGGGGATCACCCCGAGCTTGATCTCCGGTTGTCCGAACTTCGCGGTGTCCGCCGCCAGCAGGATGTCGCACAGCATCGCCAGCTCGCAGCCGCCGCCCAGTGCGAACCCGGCCACCGCCGCGACCACCGGCTTGCGCACGGCGCCGAGCCGGTCCCACGGACCCAGCCAGTCGTCCAGGTAGACGTCCGGGAACCGGTTGCCCTGCATCTCCTTGATGTCGGCGCCGGCCGCGAAGGCCTTCTCCGAGCCGGTGATCACCAGACAGCCGATCTCCGGGTCCCGGTCGAAAGCGGTCGCGGCGGCGACCACCTCGTTCATGAGCCGGGTGTTCAGCGCGTTGAGCGCCTTGGGCCGGTTGAGCGTGATCAGCCCCACCCGGCCCTTGCGCTCGACCAGGATCGTCTCGTAGGTCTCGGTCTCGGTCATCGCCGTCGACTCCCATTTCCGCTGCTCGGCGCCCGTGGGCGCGCCCTGACCACCCAACGATCTACGACGCGCCCCGCCTCGCGCCAGTCTTGGTATGCGAGACGCCGGTCACCAGGCGGTGGAGCGGGCGGACGCCGAGCCGTCAGAAGCGGACGCCGTAACGCTCCGCCGCCCGCCGTACGGTCTCCGCCTCGACCTCGCCCCGGCGGGCCAGTGCGGCCAGCGCCGCGACCGTCACCGACTCGGCGTCCACCCCGAAGTGCCGCCGCGCCGCCGTACGGCTGTCCGAGAGGCCGAAGCCGTCGGTGCCCAGCGAGGTCCAGTCCTGCTCCACCCAGGGGCTGATCTGGTCCGGCACCGCGCGCATCCAGTCGCTGACCGCCAGTACCGGCCCGGGTGCCCCGGCCAGCGCCCGGGTCACATAGGGGACGCGGGCCGCCCCGTCGGTGCCGGCCGCCGCCCGCGCCAGGTTGGCCGCGTCGCAGTCCAGCGCCTCGCGGCGCAGTTCCGTCCAGGAGGGGGCGGACCAGACGTCGGCCGCCACGCCCCACTCCTCGCCGAGCAGCCGCTGCGCCGCCAGCGCCCAGCGCACGGCGGTGCCGGAGGCGAGCAGTTGGAGTCGCGGCGGGTCGGCGGGAAGGCCGGGGGACAGGGCGGCGGCGTCCGCCGTGCGGTAGCGGTAGAGGCCGTGCAGGATGCCGTCCGCGACCTCCTCGCCGGCCGGGAGCGCGGGCTGCCGGAGCGGCTCGTTGTAGACGGTGAGGTAGTAGAACACGTCCTCACCATGGGGGTGTTGCGCGCTGCTGCCGTACATCCGGCGCAGGCCCTCGCGGACGATCACGGCCACCTCGTAGCCGAACGCCGGGTCGTAGCAGAGCGCGGCCGGGTTGGTGGAGGCGATCAACTGGGAGTGTCCGTCTGCGTGTTGCAGTCCTTCGCCGGTCATGGTGGTGCGTCCGGCGGTGGCGCCGATCAGGAAGCCGCGGCCCAACTGGTCGGCCAGCGCCCACATCTGGTCGGCGGTGCGCTGCCAGCCGAACATCGAGTAGAAGATGTAGAACGGGACGACCGGTTCGCCGTGGGTCGCGTACGCGGTCGCGGCGGCGGTCAGCGAGGCCATCGAACCGGCCTCGGTGATGCCCTCGTTGAGGATCTGGCCGGTCGCCGACTCCTTGTAGTGGAGCAGCTGGTCGCGGTCGACCGGGTCGTAGGTCTGCCCGAGCGGGGAGTAGATCCCGGCGGTCGGGAAGAGCGACTCCATGCCGAAGGTGCGCGCCTCGTCCGGGACGATCGGTACCCACCGGTGGCCGGTCGCCTTGTCCCGCATCAGGTCCTTGACCAGCCGGACGAAGGCCATGGTGGTGGCGATCTCCTGGCTGCCGGAGCCCTTGAACAGTGTTTCGAAGGGCTTCGCGGGCGGGGTGGGCAGCGGGGCGAAGCGCACCCGGCGGGCGGGTGCCGGTCCGCCCAGTGCGGCGCGGCGCTCGCGCAGGTAGCGGGCCTCCGGCGAGTCCGGGCCGGGATGGGCGTACGGGGGCAGTTCGCCGGCCAACACGCCGTCCGGGATCGGGAGTTCGAGCAGGTCGCGCATGGCCCGGAACTCCGCTCCGGAGAGCTTCTTCATCTGGTGGTTGGCGTTGCGGGACTCGAAGCCGGGGCCGAGTGTCCAGCCCTTGACGGTCTGCACCAGCACCACCGTGGGCGCGCCCCGGTGCTCCAGCGCCGCGCGGTAGGCCGCGTACACCTTGCGCGGCTCGTGGCCGCCCCGGGAGGTGGCGACGGTCTCGATCAGCCGCCGGTCGTCCAGGGTGTCGGCGAGCAGCCGCAGTTCGGGCGAGCCGTGGAAGAGGTGCTCGCGGACGTACCCGGCGTCCGAGGCGGCATAGGTCTGGAACTGCCCGTCCGGCACCTCGCCCAGTCGGCGGACCAGCGCGCCCGTGGTGTCGCGGGCCAGCAGTTCGTCCCAGGCCTCGCCCCACAGTGACTTGACCACGTTCCAGCCGGCCGCCCGGAACCGGCGCTCCAGCTCCTGCACGATCTTGCCGTTACCGCGCACCGGCCCGTCCAGGCGCTGCAGGTTGCAGTTGACCACGAAGGTGAGGTTGTCCAGGTTCTCCCGGGCGGCCAGCGCGAGCGCGGCGGTGGACTCGGGTTCGTCCATCTCGCCGTCGCCGAGGAAGGCCCACACGTGCGAGCCGGAGGTGTCCTTGATCCCGCGTGCGCCCAAGTACCGGTTGAACCGGGCCTGGTGGATCGCCGAGAGCGGCCCGAGGCCCATCGAGACGGTCGGGAACTCCCAGAACCAGGGCAGCCTGCGCGGGTGCGGGTAGGAGGGCAGGCCGTCGCCGGCGGCCTCCTGGCGGAAGCGGTCCAGCTGGGCCTCGGAGATCCGGCCCTCCAGGAACGCGCGGGCGTAGACGCCGGGGGCGGCGTGGCCCTGGACGTACAGCTGGTCGCCGGAGCCGTCGGCCTCCTTGCCGCGGAAGAAGTGCTGGAAGCCGACCTCGTACAGCCAGGCGGCGGAGGCGTAGGTGGCCATGTGCCCGCCCAGGCCGCCGCGGTGGTTGCCCCTGGTCACCATGGCGGCGGCGTTCCAGCGGTTCCAGGCGGTGATCCGGCGCTCCATCTCCTCGTCGCCGGGGAACTCCGGTTCGGCGGCGGTGGGGATGGTGTTGACGTACGGGGTGTCCAGCAGCGGAGGGACGTCGAGCCGCTGCAGTTCGGCGTGCTCGACGAGGCGGCGCAGCAGGTGGGCGGCGCGGTTCGGGCCGCCGAAGTCGCGGGCGGCGTCGAGGGACGCGCGCCACTCCGCGATCTCCTCGGGGTCTTGGTCGGGAAGCTGGTCGAGCTGGGACACGGGTGGTTCCCCTTCGTCGGTGCGCTTCAGAGGTTCATATTCCGAGATGCGGAATAGTATTCCTCTCCATGGAACTACTTGGACGGTAGGGAGCGAGAGGGGGGTGCGTCAACCGCTACCGGTGGGTAGTTTGAGAGATGATCGATCATCTCTGTGCGAACTTTATGTGAGTGCGATGAGCCGGCACCCTGACGAGGGCAGGCTCAGTCGGAGCGTCGACCGTCCTCGGGTCGGCCGCCCTCATGCCGACCGTCCTCGCGCCGGGCGTACTCCAGGACGTGCTCGGCCAGCAGCCGCCCGACCGCCGGGTCCTGCCGCCGGAAGGCCTCGATCAGCGGCCGGTGGTCGGCGGCGTTCTCGTGCAGCTCCGGCCGGACCTCGTGCAGCGACAGCACCGTCCACACCTCGACCCCGAGGCCCTCCCAGGTCCGTAGCAGTGTCCCGTTGCCCGAGGCGGCCACGATCTCGCGGTGGAAGGCCACCCCGTGCCGGGCCTGGCCGAGCGCGTCGCCCGCCGCCGCGGCCGCCGCCATCCGCTCGGCGTGCCGCTCCAGGGCGCTGGTGTCCCCGGCCAGCCGGACCACCGCCGACTCGGCGGCCAGCCGCTCCAGCGCGGCCCGCACCTGGTAGACCTCGCGAAGCTCGGCCGGGCCGATCTCGCGCACCCGCACGCCCCGGTTGGGCTCGGCGTCGAGCAGCCCGAGCGTCTGGAGTGCGCGCAGCGCCTCGCGGACCGGCGCCTGGCTGACGTTCAACTCGGCGGCCAGGCGCCGCTCGACGATCCGGTCCCCGGGCTGCCAGCGGCCGTTCAGCAGGCCCTCCAGCAGCAGCCCGCGCACCTGCTCGCCCAGCGGCACCCGGGACAGCGGGTCGGTGTCCCCGGCCGGGGTCGGCGGTGGGACCGGGTGGTTCATGACGGGCTCCAGACGTGCCGGCGGAGGAGGTGGAGGTGGAGGAGGTGGAGGAGGGGCGGGGTTCAGGCCAGGCCCAGCTCGTCGCCCTCGCGCGGGGCGAAGAAGCGGGCGACGTCCGCCGCCGTCACCTCGGCGAGCGTGCCGGGCTTCCAATGGGGGCTGCGGTCCTTGTCGACCACCTGCGCGCGGATGCCCTCGACCATGTCGTGGCCCTCCAGTACGGCGCAGGAGATCCGGTACTCCTGGTCGAGCACGGCCTCCAGCGAAGGGAGCGTGCGGGCGCGGCGCAGCGCGGCCAGGGTGGTCTTGACGGCGGTGGGGGAGTTCGCCAGGAGGGCGACGGCGGCCTCCTTCGCCTCCGGGGCGCCGGAGTTCAGCAGCCGGTCGACGATCTCCTCGACCGTGTCGGCCGCGTAGCAGGCGTCGATCCAGGTGCGCCGGTCGGCCAGTGCGGCGGGCGGTGCGGGCTCGGTGTGCGCGGCGACGAGGGCGGCGACGAGGGTGGCGACCTCGCTGCTGCTGCTCCCGCTCGCCGCGGCGGTGCCCCGGCTCAGGGCGTCGAGCAGGTCGGGGATGCGCGCCGAGGGCACGAAGTGGTCCGCGAATCCGCAGAGCAGGGCGTCGCCCGGGCCCATCGAGGCGGCGGTGAGCCCGAGGTGGGTGCCCAACTCGCCCGGGGCGTGGGCGAGCAGCCGGCTGCCGCCGACGTCCGGGGCGATGCCGATCCGGGTCTCGGGCATCGCGACGGTGGACCGCTCGGTCACGATCCGCACCGCGCCGTGGGCGGAGACGCCGACGCCGCCGCCCATGGTGATGCCGTCCATCACCGCGACGTACGGCTTCGGGTAGCGGGCGATCAGGGCGTTCAGCCGGTACTCGTCGCGGAAGAACGCCCGGGTGCCCGCTCCGCCCGCCTTGGCGTCGTCGTGCATCGCGCGGATGTCGCCGCCCGCGCACAGTCCGCGCTCGCCCGCGCCGGTCAGGACGACGGCGCGTATCCGGTCGTCCCCGGCCCAACTGTCCAGGGCGGTGCGCAGGGCGGTGACCATGCCGTGGGTCAGCGAGTTGAGCGCCCTTGGGCGGTTCAGCACGAGCCGTCCGACACCGCCGTCCAGGAAGGCCTGGACCTCCGTCACCTCTGCGCTCATCGGGCCCGCTCCCGTCCCTCGGTGATGTCGACGCCGTTCGGTGTCCTCCGGGCCCGGTCGCGGCCCGTCGGCGCCCCGCCCGTCGGCGTCCGTTGCCGTCGTCCGCCGTTCGTTCCCGCCGGAATCCTGGCGTCCACCGTACCGGGGCTCAGGAGGCGTTCCGATCACCGGGCCGGGCCGGGCAGGGGCGAACAAGGCTGGGTAGGGAGGACAGGGGGGTCGGGAGGTTCGGGGCGCGCGGCCGGGGTTCAGGGCCAGGCGCGCAGGGCGAGTTCGGCGGTGCGGGCCAGGTCGGCGGCGGTGGCGCCGTCCCGGGCCTGCTGGGACATGCCCTGGATGACTGTGCCGAGGTATCCCGCCAGCGCCTTCGGATCGGCGTCGGGCGGCAGTTCGCCGTCCTGCCGGGCCTGGTGCAGCCGGGCCTCGAAGGTCCGCAGGTTCGCGTTGCGCAGCTCGCGCAGCAGCTCCTGGACGCCGGCGTCCTGCGGGGCGACGTTGGTGGCGGCGGAGATCACCAGGCAGCCGGCCGGATGGGACGGGTCGGGGTAGATGGCGGCGGCCTCGCGCAGGATGCGGGCGAAGGCGCCGTACGCGGTGGGCTCCTCGGCCAGTGCGACGGTCGCGAACGCGCCGACGGGGGAGCGGCCGTACTGGCGGACCACCTCCTCGAACAGCGAGCGCTTGTCGCCGAAGGCGGCGTACAGGCTGCCGGGGCGGATGCCCATGGCGGTGGTGAGGTCGGAGACGGAGGTGGCGTCGTAGCCGAGCTGCCAGAACAGCCGGGTGGCCGCGGCCAGGGCCTCGGCGCGGTCGAAGGCCGGCGGGCGGCCGCGCCTGGGGCGGGGTGGGGCGTCGGGTGCCGCGCCTGCGGGTGCCGCCTTCGCGGGTGTCCCGGTCGTCTGCTGTGCCTCGCTCATGCCCCAAATTTTAGAGCAGTCGCTCAAAAAGTGTGTGCTAGCGTCTTTCTTGAGCGATGACTCAACAATTATCGGATGCGGTGAGAGGGGACTCGGCCATGGGTGCGGGCACGTACGGGCTTCAGGGCAAGGTGGCGCTGGTCACGGGCGGCAGCAGGGGGATCGGCCGGGCCATCGCCCGGCGGCTCGGGCGGGACGGTGCCACTGTCGCCGTCGGCTACGCCCGGGACGGGGCCGCGGCGGAGGAGGTGGTGGCGGGCGTCCGGGCCGACGGCGGGCGGGCGTTCGCGCTGCACGCCGAACTCGGCCGGCACGGCGACGCGGCCGCGCTCTGGGCGGCCTTCGACGCCGGGATCGGAGCGCACGCTCCGGACAGCGGCGTCGACATCATCGTGAACAACGCCGGGATCGGGCGCAGTTCGGACCTCGAAGCGCTGACCGAGGAGGGCTTCGACGAGGTGTTCGCGGTCAACGTCCGGGCGCCGTTCTTCGTGGTGCAGCACGGACTGAAGCGGCTGCGGGACGGCGGCCGGATCATCAATGTCTCCAGCGGGGCCGCCCGATTGGCGATGCCCGAGATCATCGCCTACGGCGCGACCAAGGGGGCGCTGGACACCTTCACCCTCAATCTCGCCAAGCAGCTCGGCCCGCGCGGGATCACCGTGAACTCGGTCGCGCCCGGCATCGTGGACACCGACGTCAACGCCGGCTGGCTGCGGGGAAACCCGGAGGCAGAGGCGTACGCGGCCTCGGTGGCCGCGCTCGGCCGGGTCGGGCAGCCGGAGGACATCGCGGACATCGTCGCCTTCCTCGCCTCCGACGATGCTCGCTGGGTGACCGGGCGGGTCGTCGACGCCACGGGCGGAGCCGGGCTCTAGGCGGAGGTGGGCGAACGGGAAACGGATAACAGCTGACAGATGATGAAATCTGTCAGCTGTTATCCGTCATCCGCGATCCGTCATCGGTGCCCTGTTGTCCGTGGTCGGGTTCGCCGTGGCTCCCCGGCCTCCGGTCCGGGCCCTCAGCCCCGAACCCGCCCGGTGACCTCGCCGAACCCGACCACGGTGCCGTCCGGCCCGGGCGCGGTGGCGGTGATGGACACCTCGTCGCCGTCCTCCAGGAACGTCCGGGTCGTCCCGTCCGGGAGCTTCAGCGGCTCCTCGCCGTTCCAGGTCAGCTCGATCAGCGCGCCCCGGGTGTCCCGCTCCGGCCCGCTGACCGTGCCGGAGGCGAACAGGTCGCCGGTGCGCAGCGAAGCGCCGTTGACGGTCATGTGGGTCAGCTGCTGCTGCGCCGTCCAGTACATGGTGGCGAACGGCGGCCGGGAGACCGGGTGCCCGTTCAGCCGGACCTCCATCGCCAGGTCCAGGCCCCACGGCTCGCCGCCCCGGTCGTCCAGGTACGCCAGCGGCTCGACGTCGCGCTCCGGCGGCGTGACCCGGGCGTGCTCCAGGGCCTCCAGCGGGACGATCCACGGCGAGATCGAGGTCGCGAAGGACTTGCCGAGGAACGGGCCGAGCGGCACGTACTCCCAGGCCTGGATGTCGCGCGCCGACCAGTCGTTGAGCAGGCAGACGCCGAACACGTGCTCGCGGAAGTCGTCCAGCACGACCGGGCGGCCCAGCTCCGACGGTGCGCCGACGACGAAGCCGACCTCGGCCTCGATGTCGAGCCGGCGCGACGGCCCGAAGGTCGGCGCGGCGTCGGTGGGCGCCTTGCGCTGCCCGAAGGGCCGCACCACCGGCGTGCCGGAGACCACGACCGTGCCCGCCCGCCCGTGGTAACCGATCGGCAGGTGCTTCCAGTTGGGGGTGAGCGGCTCCGAGCCCGGGCGGAAGATCCGGCCCAGGTTGGTGGCGTGGTGCTCCGAGGCGTAGAAGTCGACGTAGTCGGCGACCTCGAACGGCAGGTGCAGCTCCACCTCGTCGGCCGGCAGCAGTGCCGGCGACAGCGCCTCGCGGAAGGACTCGTCGGTGAGCCAGGTGGTGAGGTCCGCCCGTACCCGGGTCCAGACCGGACGCCCCGCCGCCATCAGCGGGTTGAGCGAGTCCGCGTCCAGCAGCACCGACGGCGCGCCGGCCGCTCGGGCGGCCGCCCCGGCGTCCAGCACGAAGTCCCCGACGCGCACGCCGATCCGGCGCCGCCCGGGCCGGTCGGCGGCGGTGAAGACGCCGTACGGCAGGTTGTGCACGCCGAACGGCGAGTCCTGGGCGCTGGCGAGCCAGCTGCTGGGGCTGCTGGGGGTGGTGCTCAACGGTCCTCCTGGTGCAGTGGACTGGGCGACGACAGCAGGCCGAGCGCGGCCAGGTCGCCCAGGGGCTCGGCGATGCTACAGGTGCCGAACGCGGTGAACGAGTTGCGGATCACCGTAATCTGATGGTCAGTCAGTGCGCGCGCCGCCTTGGCCAGCGCCTCGCCGTCACGCTCCGCCAGCACCGCCGCGGCCGCCGTCCGGTCGGTCTCCTGCGCGGCCAGCAGCACGTTCAGGAAGCCGTGGTGCTCGAACCCGGTCTCCGGGTCGGTGTGCCGGACGGCGTTGTGCAGCCCGGCCGTGCACTTGTACGGCAGCCCGCGCCGCGCGCAGCCGGTGAGGAAGGAGGCCAGCTCGTCCTCGTCCGGGAACGCCTCGGCGACCAGCCCGCCGGTGCGGAACTTCGCCCGGTACGGGCTGTCCACCAGCACGTCCAGGACGGCGTCCAGTCCGTCCCCGCGCAGGAGTTCGCGCGGCAGTTCGACGGCGGCCGGGACGTCCGGTGGCAGCAGCCGGTCCAGCGCGGCCACCGCCTCGGCGGCGTCCCGGGTGGCCAGCTCGACGCCGGCCAGCTCGAACGGCGCGGCGGCGGCGAGCGCCGGGGCGAGTTCGGTGCTGCCCCCCGGCAGCACCAGCCCGACCTTGAGCGGCCGGCCGCCCGCCGCCACCGCGCCGTCCGCTCCCGATGCGCGCCCCTGGGCCGTGGCGGTCTCCGGGGAGTTCGCGACCGCCGCGGCCAACTCGCCCAGCCGGCCCGCCCCGCAGAGGAGCGGGCCGACCGCCTCGGCGTACCAGGCCGCGCGGTGCAGCCGGTGCGCGGGCACCGCGTCGACGACCGGCAGGTTCCCCGGCGGGAACACCGCCGCGTCGTCGAACAGTCCGTGGAACAGCTCGGGGATCACGCCCCCCGGCGGCAGCGTGTTCATCGCCCGGGCCCCCGACCGGCCCAGGTCCAGGCGTAGTTCGCGTCCTCACTGGCCCGGCCGCCCTCGCCCAGCTCCAGGGGGCGGAAGGTGTCCACCATGACGGCCAGCTCGTCGAAGAACTCCGCGCCGATGCTGCGCTCGTACGCCCCGGGCTGCGGACCGTGGGTGTGCCCGCCCGGGTGCAGCGAGATCGAGCCCTGGCCGATGCCGGAGCCCTTGCGGGCCGCGTAGTCGCCGCCGCAGTAGAACATGACCTCGTCGCTGTCCACGTTGGCGTGGTAGTACGGCACCGGGATCGCCAGCGGGTGGTAGTCCACCTTGCGCGGAACGAAGTTGCAGATCACGAAGCCGTTGCCCTCGAAGACCTGGTGGGCCGGCGGTGGCTGGTGGATCCGGCCGGTGATCGGCTCGAAGTCCTTGATGTTGAAGGCGTACGGGTACAGGCAGCCGTCCCAGCCGACCACGTCGAAGGGGTGGTGCGGCACGGTGTAGCGGGTGCCCGCGACCCCGTTCGGGCCACGGTGCTTGACCAGCACGTCGACGTCCCCGGGGGCGTCGACGACCAGCGGGCCGACCGGTCCGCGGAAGTCCCGCTCGCAGTACGGCGCGTGCTCCAGCAGCTGCCCGTACTTCGACAGGTAGCGCTTGACCGGGGTGATGTGGCTGTTCGCCTCGATGCAGTACGCGCGCAGCGGCTCGTCCCCGGCCGGCACCCAGCGGTGGGTGGTGGCGCGCGGGATGATCACGTAGTCGCCCTGGCCGACCTCGATCGAGCCGAACACCGTCTCGACCGTGCCGGAGCCGGACTCCACGTACACGCACTCGTCGCCGAGCCCGTTGCGGTAGAGCTCGCTCGGGGCCCCGGCGGCGACGTACGAGATCCGCACGTCGCCGTTGCCGAGGACCAGCCGGCGGTTGCCGACGACGTCCGCGGACTTCCAGTCCTGGTCCGCGAACAGCTCGTGCAGCTTGAGGTGCCGGGGGAGGAGCGGGTGGTTGGGCACCGTGGACTGGTCCGGCAGCTCCCAGGGCACCGCGTTGACCACCGCCGAGGGGATGCCCCGGTGGTAGAGCAGCGAGGAATCCGAGGAGAACCCCTCCTCGCCCATCAACTCTTCGTAGTACAGCCCGCCTTCGGGAGTGCGGTGCTGGGTGTGCCGCTTGGGCGGGATGCTGCCCAGCTGCCGGTAGTACGCCATCTCCGTGGTCCTCCTCGACCGTCTGGCAGAGATCCGTGTTCGTCAGAGCTCGTCGGAGCCCGCCGAAGACCCGCTCGTCGGAGCCCGCCGAAGACCCGCTCGTCGGAGCCCGCCGAAGACCCGCTCGTCGGAGCCGGTCGGAAGCCGGCCCGTCGGAGGCCGGCCCGCCGGGAACCGGCTCGTCGGAGCCGTCGGACGCTCACAGGTTGCCGCGTCGGTCCTGCTCGCGCTCGATGGACTCGAAGAGCGCCTTGAAGTTGCCCTTGCCGAAGCCGAGCGAACCGTGCCGCTCGATGAACTCGTAGAAGACGGTGGGGCGGTCACCGACCGGCTTGGTGAAGATCTGCAGCAGGTAGCCGTCCTCGTCGCGGTCGACCAGGATGCCGCGCTTCTTCAGCTCCTCGATCGGCACGCGCACCTTGCCGATCCGCTCGCGCAGCTCCGGGTCGTCGTAGTACGCGTCGGGGGTGTTGAGGAACTCCACGCCGCGCGAGCGCAGCACGTCGACGGTGGTGAGGATGTCGTTGGTGGCGAGCGCCATGTGCTGGCAGCCGGGGCCGGTGTAGAACTCCAGGTACTCGTCGATCTGGGACTTCTTCTTGGCGACGGCCGGCTCGTTGAGCGGGAACTTCACCCGGTGGTTGCCGCTGGCGACGACCTTGGACATCAGCGCGGAGTACTCGGTGGCGATGTCGTCGCCGACGAACTCGGCCATGTTCACGAAGCCCATGACGCGGTTGTAGAACGACACCCACTCGTCCATCCGGCCGAGCTCGACGTTGCCGACGGCGTGGTCGAGGGCCTGGAAGAGGCGCTTGGGCGAGCCCTCGGGGTGGGTCACCCTGCTCGCCGCGACGACGTAGCCCGGCAGGTACGGGCCGTGGTAGCGGGAGCGGTCGATCAGGGTGTGGCGGGTCTCGCCGTAGGTGGCGATGGCCGCGCGGCGCACGGTGCCGTTCTCGTCCGAGACGTCGTTCGGCTCCTCCAGCACGGTGGCGCCGGACGCGCGGGCGTGCTCGATGCACTTGTCCACGTCCGGGACCTCCAGGGCGAGGTCGACGACGCCGTCGCCGTGGCGGCGGTGGTGGTCCAGCAGCGGGCTGCCCGGCTGGACACCGCCCTTGATCACGAAGCGGCAGGAACCGGAGCGGAGCACGTACGCCTTGCGGTCCCGACGGCCGGTCTCCGGGCCGGAGTAGGCGACCAGCTCCATGCCGAAGACGACCTGGTAGAAGTGGGCCGTCTGGGTGGCGTTGCCGACCACGAAGACGACCGCGTCCTGGGCCGTCACGGGGAACGGGTCGGCGGCGGCGTCGTGCTCGACGAGGCCGACGAGGCGGCGCAGCTGGTCGGCGTCAAGACCGGCCTCGCGCTCCTCGGGGGTCAGCTCAAGGGCGTGGGTCTGCGGGGTCATCGCTCGTTCCTCCACTTCGGGCCTCGCCGTCGAGGCTTCCGCTGGATCGCGACCGCACCGCGTACGGGTGGGCGGTGTGGTTGCGGAGAGCTTGCTCCTGTCGGGGTGGTTGGGCAACAGGTCGGATTTTGACTGCTCAATGTGTACAAGCTGATCAGAAAATCCCGCTGTCGGCTGCGCAAAATGTGCTGCTGACCGGGGACGATGCCCGAAGTCTGCGCAATGGGACGGTCACGTACTTCCGGGGCCGACGGGGCGGGGGAGGTGGCGGAGGAACCAGTCCGAGGCCAGCTCGGCGACCCGGTCCAGCGTCCCCGGTTCCTCGAACAGGTGGCTCGCGTGCGGCACCACCGAGAGCCCGCTCTCGCAGCGCAGCCGGCTCCGGGCCCGCCGGTTGAGGTCGAGCACGGTGGGGTCCAGGGAGCCGACGACGAGTAGCGTCGGAGCGCGGACCCGGGCCAGCGTGTCGGGCGCGGCGAGGTCCGGGCGACCGCCCCGGGAGACCACGGCGCGCACCGCCAGGCCCAGCTCGGCGGCGGTGTGCAGCGCGGCCGCGGCGCCGGTGCTCGCGCCGAACAGCCCGAGCGGCAGGCCCAGGGTCTCGGGCACGGCGGCGTCCGGGCCGCTCTGTGCCGCGCCCAGCCGCCGGGCGACGGCGGTCAGCCGGCCGCCCAGCAGCGCCACGTCGAACACGTTCCGCCGGTCGGGCTCCTCGGCCTCGGTCAGCAGGTCGAACAGCAGCGTGGCCAGCCCGGTGCGGTTCAGGTACTCGGCGACGTGCCGGTTGCGCGGGCTGTGCCGGCCGCTGCCGCTGCCGTGCGCGAAGACGACGACCCCGCGCGCGCCGGCCGGGACGGTCAGCCGGCCCGCGAGGCGGACCCCGGCGACGGGCAGCAGCAGCTCGCGGTCGACCCCGGCGGAGGCCGCGGGCGGGTCGCCGCCGGCCTCGGCCAGCAGCCGCAGCACCTCCTCGTCCCCGGTCTGCGCGAAGTCGGCGTAGAACTCGCCGATCGCGTAGAACGGGGACGGCGTGTCGACGCAGACCAGCTCGTCGGCGACCTCGTCGAGCCGCTCGGCCCAGTCCGCGGGCGCGACCGGCACCGCCAGCACCACCCGGGCCGCGCCCCGCTCCCGGACGATCCGGCAGGCCGCCCGGGCGGTGGACCCGGTGGCGATGCCGTCGTCCACCACGACCACCGTGCGTCCGCGCAGATCGGCGGGCGGCCGGTCGCCCCGGTAGCGGCGGGCCCGGCGCGCCAGCTCGGCGCGCTCGCGCCGCTCCACCTCGGCCAGTTGCTCGTCGGTGACCGCGGAGAACCGGATGACCTGGTCGTTCAGCACCCGGACGCCGCCCTCGCCGATCGCCCCCATGCCGAGCTCCGGCTGGTAGGGCACGCCGAGCTTGCGGATCACGCAGATGTCCAGCGGCGCGCCGAGCACTGCGGCGACCTCGGCGGCCACGGGCACGCCGCCCCTCGGCAGCGCCACGATCACGGTGTCGGGGCCGGCCAGGTGGCCCAGGCGGGCGGCCAGCCGACGGCCCGCCTCGGTGCGGTCGGCGAAGCGGGTGAAGTGGGTTCCGGTGACGTGCATGACACGGCCTCCGGTTCCACCGTACGTCGTTCCGGTCAACGCGGGGCGTTCGCGGGCGGGGGCGTCCGGGTGCGTGCGCAGGTCACCGCGCAGGTCACCGCGCAGGTCACCGCGCGGGGGCGGGAACCGGTCCGGACCAGGACGGGAGCAGGACAGGAGCAGGACGGAATCGCGGGTCGGGACGGTGGGCGGGGACCGCAGGTGGGGCGGGCCGGGACGGTGTCGGGATCGGGCCGGGAACCGGTGCGGGATCGGGCCGGGATCGGGCCGGGATCGGATCGGGAGCCGGACAGGACGACACCCCCGTGTGGCCGGGACAGCGGGCGGCGCACCGTGGATCGCAGAGGCGGACCGCAGAGCCCGCCCGCGACCGGAAGGAGCCCGTCATGTCGGGCACCGTCATCACCGACCTGCGCCGCCGAGGCGCCGTCGACCCCGGCCGCCTGCTCGCCGGACCGCTGCGCGGTGTCGGCCTGCAACGACTCGACCCGGGCCACCGCACCGAGCTGGCCGCCGACGGCATCGAGCACGCGCTCTACGTCACCGCCGGCTCCGGGCTCGCCGAACTGCCCGAGGGCGCCGAGCACCCGGACCACCCGGAGCGCGCAGAAGCCGGCCTGCCGCTGGTCGAGGGCACCGCGGTCGTGCTGCCGCTCGGTTCGCGGACCGTCCTGACCGCCGGGACGGCCGGGCTGGAGTACTTCCACGCCCTGCTCACCGTCCCCGCCGCCTCCGTCCACCGCACCGAAGCCTCTCCCGAAGAAGGTGACCCCAGGTGATCGTCACCACCGACACCGGCGCGGCCATGGTCGTCATCGGTCCGAACGGCGAGCGCGTACGGATCCGCTCCCTCGCCCGGAGCCCGATGCTCGCCAGCGCCTGCGAGGCCTTCGACCACCTGCGGCTGAGCCCGGGCGCCCACCACGTCCTCCCGGGCCGGCCCGACACCGAGACCGTCCTGCACGTGCTGCGCGGAGCCGCCGTCGTCGGCCGACTGTCCGACGAGCCGGATCACTTGGCCTCCGAGGGAGACCTGCTGCTGGCCCGCCGCGGCCGCGCCCTGCACCTGGAAGCCGGGCCGCTCGGCGCGGAACTGCTCTGCCTGACTCTCGCCGTTCCCCGGTACACCGCCGGCACCCGGGCCGCCCTGGCCCGGCGCCGTGCCGCCCGCCGCGACCGGCCCTGACCCGGGCTGGTCGGCGCCGACAGGCCCTGACCGGCGCCGACAGGCCTTGGCCGGTGCTGACCGGCGCTGCCAATCCTGCCTGTCCTCCAGTTCCCCTCGGAGGTGACCACTCGTGATCCTCGTCCCCGCTGCCGTCCCCCGCACCGCGCCCGCGTTCCAGCGGCTGATCGACCCGGAGCAGCGGCCGGCCGTCCGCGCCGGACTTACCGTCGAGGCGTTGCCACCGGGCGTCCGGATCGAGCAACTCCCCTACGAATCGGTCGAGTCGGTGACCGTGGTGCTCTCCGGTCGGCTGTTCGCGGCCGGCCGGATCCTCTCCCCGGGCGAGGCGCTGCACCACCGCCCCGGAACCTCCTGCCGGATCTCCGCCGTCCGGGGCACGCCGACCACCGTGCTCACGGTCAGGCCCGTTCCGCCCCGGGCCGCCATCCCGGCCCAGCGGTCGGACTCCGCGCCCGCCGCGAGCCGGCGGCAGGTGGAGGTGGGCACCGCGCGGCTCGACCCGTGCGGAACCCGCGGACCGTACACGGACCGGGCCGCCGACGCCTTCCTGGTGGTCCTCACCGGGGCTGCGGCCTTCCTCGGAGAGCTGGGTGAAGTCCTGTTGCTCTCCGGCGACTTGGTCTACGTCCGGGCGGGGGAGCGGTACGGCCTGCGGGCCGGCCGGCGCGGACCGGTCACCGCCGTGCTGGGCCGCGTCGGCGCACCCGGCGCCGCTCTGGGACCGGAATGGGACGGTCGGCCCGTGCGCTCGGGGCAGACCGGTCCGCAGGGTTGAGACCGGAGCGATCGACCGTGATCGGTCACGCGAAAGGAATGTCGACGGGCCGGCGTCCGCGAGTGCGGACGCGGCCCGCGGCGTGCACCGGGTGAGGATCCGGTTTCGACGGCCCGGTGTCCCGGGCGGCCGGGGCCCGGTCTCGAATCCCGTCCCGACGTGAGCCGGAGCGGTCGGGCCCCGGCCCTTCCCGGCCCTTCCCGGCTCCTCCCGGCTCCTCCCGGCCCTTCCCGGCCCGCCCCTGCCCGCCCCTGCCCCGACACGCTGAGGACTTCACGAGCACGTCACGGAAAGTCACGCGATCGCCGCTGATAGTGTCGGCCGGGTGGATGAAGAACAGCCGTTGGCACCTGTGGATCCGGGTGGCACTCCGGCCGTCCGTGTGCTGATCGTCGACGACCACCCCCTCTTCCGGGAGGGGCTCAGGGCGGCACTGGAGAGCGCCGAGGGTGTCCTCGTGGTAGCCGAGGCCGAGCGGGTCGCCGATGTCCCGGAGACGGTCGCCCGGTACCGCCCGGATGTGGTGATCATGGACCTTTCGCTGCCCGACGGCTCCGGGCTGGAGGCCGTCCGACAGCTCGCCACCCAGGAGGCGCCGCCGCCGGTGCTGATGCTGACCATGTCGGACGACGACGGAAACCTGCTCGCGGCCCTCCAGGCCGGCGCGCGCGGCTACCTGGTCAAGGGAGCGGGGCGGGAGGAGGTGCTGCACGCGGTGCGGACGGTCGCGGCGGGCGGCGCGGTGTTCGGCGGCGAGGTGGCGGGACGGATCACCGTCCTGCTGGCCGGGGCGAAGATGCGCGAGGCGGGACAGCTCTTCCCCGAACTCACCGCCCGCGAGGCCGAGGTGCTGGATCTGGTCGCGCGCGGGCTGGACAACCGGCGGATCGCCCGGGAGCTGGTGGTCGCGGAGAAGACCGTCCGCAACCACATCACCCACATCTTCGAGAAGCTGCACGTCGCGACGCGCGCCGAGGCGGTCGCCCGGGCCCGCGACATGGGTCTCGGCGACGACCGGACCACCCCGGAGAGGTGAACCGGGTGTCATGAGCGGGGAGCTGTGAACCGGGGGTGCCGGTCCGCCGACCGGCACCCCCGGAGTCCTGCCGTCCCCGCCCTACGGCTGCATCCCGCTCACGGCCGCATCTCGTACGCGCCGGAGAGCGACTCGACCTGCGTCCACACCCGCGCGTCCCGCGCCGGGTCGGCGACCGGGCGACGCACGTTCGCGAGTGCCCAGGCGGCCTGCTGCTCGGTGGCCGAGGCCTTGCCGTGCAGCTCGGTGGCGTGCGCGGAGAAGTCGCGGACCAGCGCGTCGAAGACCCGGTCCAGCACGTCGCCGCCGTGCTCGGAGGCGGCCAGGCCGGTCAGCTCGGCCTGCTCCAGCACCAGCTGGCCGTAGACGATCAGCGCGAACAGCTGACCGATCTCCAGCAGGAAGTCCAGGTCGGCCTGCTGCTCCTTGCTCGGCGCGTTCTGGAGCAGCAACTCGCAGAAGCCGTCGGCCTGTTCGCGGAAGCGGGCGACATTGGGCAGCTCGGCGTGGCGGTCGTAGGCGGTGCGCCAGTCGTGGAAGCGGATCGCGCCGAGGCCGCGGGCCGGGCCCTGCCGGAACAGGAAGGCGTCGTCGGCGGCGTCCACGCGGCTCGGCACCGGGGCGTAGTCGGCCGGGGCGAACAGGTAGTTGCCCATGAACTTGAGGATCAGCGCCAGGTTGACGTGGACGGTGCCCTCCAGCTTCGGCAGGCCGCGGATGTCCTTCGCGGCCTTGTCGAAGTAGGTGTCCGCCTCGAAGCCCTTGGCGGCGATGACGTCCCACATCAGGTCGATGACCTTCTCGCCCTCGGTGGTGACCTTCATCTTGGTCATCGGGTTGAACAGCAGGTAGCGGCGGTCCTCGGGGGAGGCGCTGCGGAAGTAGTCCACCGCCCGGGCGCTGAACAGCTTCATCGCCACCAGGCGGACGTAGGCGTCGGTCAACTCCCGCTTGACGTGCGGGAAGTCGGTGACCCGCTTGCCGTACAGCACCCGGTTGTGGGCGTGCGTGACGGCCTCGTACATCGCGTGCTCGCAGATGCCGATCGAGGCGGTGCAGAGGTTGAACTTGCCGACGTTCACGGTGTTGAGCGCGGCGTCGAAGGCGGCCTGGCCGGTGTGCAGCACGTCCTCGGCGCGCACCGGGTAGTCCTCCAGGCGGAACTCGCTGACGTACATCTGCGCGTTCACCACGTTCTTGACCAGGTGGTACGCGTCGTGGCGGCTGTCGGCGGCGAAGAAGACGTAGCCCTCCGGGCCCTCGACGTCCGAGCGGCGGCCGAACACCGAGACCAGGCCGGCCACGTTGCCGTTGCCGATGTAGTACTTCGAGCCGGTCGCGGTGAAGCCGCCCTCGCCGTCCGGGGTGAGGATCATGTCGGTGGAGTAGATGTCGGCGCCGTGGCTGCGCTCGGAGAGGCCGAAGGCCATCACGTGGCCGTCCGCGAGGAGCTGGGCGGCGCGGGCGCGGACGGCCTCGTTCTCGCTCTGCCAGACCGGGCCGAGGCCCAGGATGGTGACCTGCCAGGTGTACCAGTAGCCGAGGCCGTAGAAGCCGAGGATCTCGTTCAGCTCGGCGATCCGCGCGGTGTCCCAGCGCTTGTCGGGGTCGGCCGCGGCGGGGGTCAGGAACTCCGCGAAGAGGCCCTCCTTCGCGGCGAAGTCCAGGAAGTCGGCGTACCAGCTGCGGTCGATGTAGGTGTCGATCAGCGCCTTCTTGCCGCGGGCCTCGAACCAGTCCACCGTCGCGCGCAGCAGTCGGCGGGTCGGCTCGTCGAACTGTGCGGGGTCGTAGTTGCGCGGGTTGAAGAGCATCGAGGGGCTCCCGGGGGTCGAGGGTGTGAAGAGGGCGGGTGACAGGGTTCGGGTGACAGGAGTCGGGTGACAGATTTCAAACTCTGTTAGTTGTCATCCGTCGGCCGTCATCTGTCAGTCGTCAGTCGTCAGTCGTCATCCGTCGGCCGCCGTCCGCCGTCGGCGGAGAGGCGGCGCAGGGTGGCGAGCACGTCGTCGAGCCAGGCGAGGGTCATCCGCTCGTACTCGATGCCGCCGCGCAGCACCACGTGTTGCAGTTGCTCGTGCGCATCGAGTGCGGTGGTGTCGAGGAAGTCGCGCTGCTCGCCGTGCAGGTAGCGGGCGAGCAGGGCGGCATGGCTCTCGCGGTGCCGTTCCACCTCGGAGACCAGCGCGGCCGGGTCGTCGAAGGCGGCGGCCCGGATCTTGACCGCGAGTTCGTGCCGGACGGTCTCCGGCTCGACCGGTTCGCGCAGCCAGCCGGCCAGCGCGGCCCGTCCGGCCCCGGCCGCCGAGTAGACCTTCTTGTCCGGGCGCCCGTCCTGGGGGACCTCCTGGGCGGCCACCCAGCCGTCCGCCTCCATCCGCCGCAGCACCCGGTAGATCTGCTGGTGGGTGGCGGTCCAGAAGCGTCCGATCGAGCGGTCGAAGCGCCGGGCCAGCTCGTAGCCGGAGCCGGGCTGCTCCAGCAGCGAGACGAGGATCGCGTGCTCCAGTGCCATGGCCCGCATCCTGCTATGCAACGAGTTGCATAGGCAATGGCGGCCCGGACGGTTGAGACGCAGGTCACCGGCGTGACCGGATGGTTATCGGTCATTCCGGACTATCGGGTGCAAAACGTTGGATAAGCGCCAGAATGGGTACGGGGCAAGCGCCTTACCGGTTCCGACCACAGGAGGTGGTATCGGTGGCAACCCATATCCCGACGACGGGCATGGAGCACCATCCGGACATCGTCGAACTCCGCGAACGCTACGAGCGGGTCACCTCGACCCCCCGCGCCCAGGGCGTCGAAGCCCTGGCCGTCCTGGCCGGTCTCTTCCTGGCGGCATCGCCATGGATCGTCGGCTTCACCGCGTACAGCACCCTGACCGTGACCTGCCTGATCGTGGGTCTGGCCTACACGGCCCTGATGGCCGGCTACGGATCGGCCTACGAACGCACCCACGCCCGGGCCTGGGCGGCCGCTGCGCTCGGTGTCTGGACGATCATCTCCCCGTGGGTCGTCTCCGGGTCCGTCGCGCACGGCAAGAACATCGTGACCTGCATCATCGTGGGCGCCGTGATGTTCCTGCTCGGCCTCGCGGCGATCTCGATGGCGACCATGACGTCGAACGGGGCGTCGATGCGGCGCGGCCGGGCCGGCCGCGCGAAGGGCTGAGCTTCCCCGCAGCCCGTGACCGGGGCGCGGAGGGCGCGAGTGCCCCCCGCGCCCCGGCGCGAGCCCGAGGCGCGAACCCAAGGCGCGCGCCCGAGGCGTGACCCGGGCGCGGGACCGGTACGTTCCGGCCCGATCTCAACCCGGCTCCGACCCGATCTCGACCCGACTCCGACCCGCTAGGGGTGGGTCATCCGCAGCACGTCCAGAGCCTCGTCCAGCTGCTCCTCGGTGAGCCTTCCCTGCTCGACGTAGCCGCGCTCCAGAACCACCTGACGGATCGTCTTGCGTTCGGCCAGCGACTGCTTGGCGACCTTCGCGGCCTCCTCGTATCCGATGTAGCGGTTCAGCGGGGTCACCACCGAGGGCGAGGACTCCGCGTACTCCCGGGCCCGGTCCACGTTGGCGGTGATGCCGTCCACCGTCCGGTCGGCCAGCAGCCGGGCACTGTTGGCGAGCAGCCGCACCGACTCCAGGACGTTGCGGGCGATCACCGGGAGCATCACGTTCAGCTCGAAGTTGCCGCTCGCGCCCGCCAGCGTGACCGTCGCGTCGTTGCCCACCACCTGGGCGGCGACCATCAGCACCACCTCGGGCAGCACCGGGTTCACCTTGCCCGGCATGATCGACGAACCGGGCTGGAGATCCGGCAGGTTGATCTCGCCGAGTCCGGTGCGCGGGCCGGAGCCCATCCACCGCAGGTCGTTCGCGATCTTCGTGAAGCCCACCGCCACCGTGCGCAGCTGACCGCTCAACTCGACCAGGGCGTCCCGCGCGCCCTGCGCCTCGAAGTGGTTCCTGGCCTCGGTCAACGGCAGGTCGGTGGCGCGGGCGACCTCCGCGATGACGGCCGCCGGGAAACCGGGCGGGGTGTTGATGCCGGTGCCCACCGCCGTCCCGCCGAGCGGGAGTTCGGCCACCCGGGGCAGGGTGGCCAGCAGCCGCTCCCGCCCGTGTCGCACCTGGGCCGCGTAGCCTCCGAACTCCTGGCCGAGCGTGACGGGCGTGGCGTCCATCAGGTGGGTGCGGCCCGACTTGACCACCCGGGCGAACTCGGCGGCCTTGCGCTCCAGCGACTCCGCGAGGTGCTCCAGCGCCGGGACCAGGTCATGGGTGACGGCGGCGGTCGCGGCGATGTGGATCGAGGACGGGAAGACGTCGTTGGACGACTGGCTGGCGTTGACGTGGTCGTTCGGATGGACCGGTCGGCCCGACCGCTCCCCGGCCAGGGTGGCGATCACCTCGTTGGTGTTCATGTTGGACGAGGTGCCCGAGCCGGTCTGGAACACGTCCACCGGGAACTGGTCGTCCCAGCGCCCCTCCGCGACCTCCTCGGCGGCGGCTGTGATCGCCTCCGCCGTCTCCTCGTCCAGCACCCCGAGCCGGGCGTTCACCCGGGCCGCGGCGGCCTTGATCCGGGCCAGTGCGGCGATGTGCGCCCGCTCCAGCCGCTGGCCGGACACCGGGAAGTTCTCCACCGCCCGCTGCGTCTGCGCCTGCCACTTCGCGTCGGCCGGCACCCGGACCTCGCCCATCGAGTCGTGCTCGATCCGGTACTCCTGCGCCTTCTCCTGCTCGCCACCCATCGCGCGCTGCACCTCCTGTACGGGCCCGACCGGCCCGGAACGGATCTTCGGTCAGCACAGCCGCGAACGAGGCCCGGGTATTTCCGGTCGGGGTGATCCGGTTCCGTTTCGTTCCGGTCCGGTCCGTTCCGTTCCGTTCCGTTTCGGTACGGGGCCGGGTGCCCGCGGCCGGTGCGGCCCGGTTCCTGGCCCCGGCTCGGCTCCTACCGGCGGGGCAGCTCGGCGCGGACCAGCTCGCCAGGGTCGGTACCGGCCTGGACGACGAGCTCGCCGCCCGGGGCCCAGACGCCGGAGCCGCCCGAGCTGTCCGGGTACTCGCCGGTCGCCCCGGCACAGGTCGCGAGCACGCACCACACCCCGTGGGCGGCGGCCCGGTCGCGGACGTGGCCGTCCCGGCGCTCCGCCTGGGCGGCGCCGGGCCCGTAGAGGGTGGAGGCGACGTAGGCGTCGATGCCGAGCGCGGCGGTCTCCTCGGCGTGCGCCGGGTCGGCGGCGTCCGCGCAGACGGCGAGGCCGAGCCGCAGGCCGTCCAGCTCCAGGACGACGGGCTTCCTGCCGGCGGCGAAGCGCTCGACCTCGGCGCCGTGCAGGCGCATCTTCCGGTAGGCGACCTCGGCGCCCTGCCCGGTGACCACCAGCGTGGCGATGGACTCGCGCCCGTCGGTCTCGGTGACGGGTGCCCCGACCAGGGCGACGGCGCCGGTCGCGGCGCAGGCGGCCACCAGCGGCGCGAGCCGGGCGTCCGTTGGGTCGACGGCCGGCGCGGTCAGGTCGTAGCCGGTCAGCGACAGCTCGGGGAACACCACCAGCCGGGTGCCCGCCTTCCGCACCGCCTCGGCGTGCAGGGCGACGTTCTCGGACACGGTGTCCGGACGGCCGACGGCGGCGCAGACGGGCTGGGCGACGGCGACGGTCAGGGCTCCGCGGGCGGGCGGGTTCGCGGACGGGGCGGAGGCCGAGTCCGTGGCCGAGTCCGGTCGCGAGTCGGCGCGCGAGGACTCGGGTGAGGGCGTGGACGAGGGCATGGCGAAGCCTCCGGCGGGCGGGGTGGGGCGATCGTGATCAACCGTGACCGTGATCAACCTATGCGCCCGCCGAGGACGCGGGCAACGGAGCCGGGACGAGGAGCGGTGCAGGTGGACGGGGCGCCCGGGGCGGATCGGGCCGATCTCACTCGAAGGAGTGAGATCCCCGGCGGGTGCTTCAAACTGCCGTGCGCCCCTTCATACGCTCCAGACCGGGCCGGGCGGACTCCGGCCGGACCCGGATCGGCGCAGCTCGGCCCGGGGGACCAGGACGAGGGGGCGGACGGACGGATGACCACAGGACACGGCCCTATGGGCGGAACGGGTGACGGAGCGACACAGGAGGGGATGACCCCACTGAATGTCCCGGTGGACGCCGCGACGGACGCTCCGGCGAAGACCTCGGCGAAGACCGCCCCCGGTGGCCTCACCCGGCGGCAGCTGCTGGGTGCGTCGGCGGCGCTCGGCGGCGCGGCCTGGTTGCTGCGCGGCACCATCGGCCCGGACAGCGCCGAGGCCGCCGCGCCGGTACCACCCGCGCTGCCCCCCGGCACCGAGCTCTACCAGCGGGTCTTCCAGAACTGGTCCGGCGAGATCCGCACCGACCAGCTGTGGACCTGCGCGCCCCGCACCCCCGAGGAGGTCCCGGCCCTCGCCGACTGGGCGCACGCCAACGGCTGGCGGCTGCGCGCCTCCGGGTACCGGCACACCTGGGCACCGCTCACCGTCGCCGCCGGGACCCCGGAGAGCGCCAGGGTGCTGTTGGTGGACACCAGTCGGCACCTCACCGCCATCGGCGCCGACTCGCCCGACACCGTCCGGGTGCAGACCGGCGCCACCATGGAGGCGCTGCTCGCCCACCTCGCCGACCGCGGTCTCGGCCTGACCGCGTGCCCGGCCCCCGGCGAGATCACCGTGGGCGGCGTACTCGCCATCGGTGGCCACGGCACCGCCGTCCCGGCCGCCGGGGAGGTGCGGCCGGAGGGGCACGGCTACGGATCGGTCAGCAACCAGGTCGTCCGGCTCACCGCCGTCGTCCTCGACCCGGCCACCGGCCGCTACACGCTGCGGACCTTCGACCGCTCCGAGGCCGACAGCGCCGCCTTCCTGGTCCACCTCGGCCGAGCCTTCCTGACCGAGGTGGTGCTGCGGGCCGGCGCCGACCGGCCGCTGCGCTGCGTCAGCCGACTCGACATCCCGGCGAGCGAGCTCTTCGCCCGCCCCGGGGCCGGTGCGGGTACCGGCGGGGGTGGGGGTCTCGGCGGAGTGCTCGGGGGAGTGCTGGGCGGTGTCCTCGGCGGTGTCCTCGGGGGCGGGGGAGGCCCGCGCACCCTCGCCGACTTCGTGGAACGCGACGGTCGGGTCGAGGCGATCTGGTTCGCCTACACCGAGTACCCCTGGCTCAAGACCTGGAGCGTCACCCCGAGCAAGCCGCTCGCCTCCCTGTCCGTCGACCACCCGTACAACTACCCGTTCTCGGACAGCCTTCCGGAACCGGTCGCCCGGCTCGCCGGCGAGATCGTCACCGGCGCCTGGGCCTCGGCCCCGCTGTTCGGCCAACTCCAGTACCTGGTCACGAAGGTGGGACTCACCGGTGACATCACCGAAGTCCTGCTCTCCGGCGCTCTGCTGCGTCGACTGCTCAGCGGCGAGGTGCTCACCCATCTGCTCGCGGGCGGACTGCGGTCCGACCTCTGGGGACCGTCGCGCACCCTGCTCCAGTACGTCCGCCCGACCACCCTGCGGGTCACCGCCAACGGCTACGCGATCCTCCTCAAGCGCGCCGACCTCCAGTGGGCGGTGAGTGAATTCGCCGCCTACTACCGGGAGTTGCTCGCCTCCTACCAGGCCCGGGGCGAGTTCCCGGTGAACGGCGCGGTGGAGATCCGGGTCACCGGCCTGGACGACCCGGCCTCCTCCGGCGTCCCCGGCGCCCGACCCCCGCTGCTGTCCGCGCTGCGACCGCGCGCCGACCGCCCGGAGTGGGACACGGCCGTCTGGCTGGACGTCCTCGCCTTCCCCGGCACCCCCGGACTGGAGCGCTTCGCACGGGAGTTGGAGCAGTGGCTGCTGCGCACCTTCGACGGCTCCCGGGCGGGCCTGCGGGTCGAGTGGTCCAAGGGCTGGGCGTACACCGACGCCGCCGCCTGGTCCGACCCCGACCTGCTCGGCCGGGTCATTCCGGACAGCCTGCGGGCGGGCGGCGGGCCCGGCTGGGACGAGGCGGTCGCCGTCCTGGACCGCCACGACCCGCACCGGGTCTTCGGAAACCCTTTCCTGGACGGGCTGTTGAAGTAGGATGCGCCTTCCTGTCGGTCCCGACAGGTCGTCAGATGTGCTCCATGACGATCACTGCGAGGGTGTCCGGAGCCAGGGCGCGGAAGACGTGCGGAGTGTCGCCCGGGTAGCTCACGTAGTCGCCCGGGCCCAGCTCCACCGGTGCCTCCGTCGGCCCGACCAGCGCCCGCCCGGCGCCGATCAGCACGTGCTCGACGGTGCCGGGCATGTGCGGATCGGAGGCCCGGGTCTCACCCGGCTGCGCCTCGATCCGATAGATGTCGCGCCGGGCGTTGGGCGGGCAGGAGGAGAGCACGGTGGCGGCGTAGTCGGCGCGCTCGGAGTGGGTTGCCGGGCCCTCGCCGGCCCGGATCACTTTGACCGCCGGGCGCGGCGGGTCGACGAGTCGGCTGAACGGTACGTTCAGTGCGACGCCGAGCGCCCAGAGCGTCTCCACGCTGGGGTTGCCCGCGCCGGACTCCAGCTGGGACAGCGTGGACTTGGCGATGCCCGCGCGCCGGGCCAGCTCGGCCATCGACAGCCCGCTGCGCTCGCGCTCGCGCCTGATCGAGGCGGCGATCTGGCCGATCAGCTCGCCGCCGCCGTTGGCGCTGCTGCCGGTGCTGCCGGTGCTGCCGCTGCTATCGCTGCTGCTGGAGCGGCCGGAGTCGTCGGGGCCGCCGGAGTCCGTGGTCGGGGTGCTCTGGTCACTCATGCTCGCCACTCACGCTTCCTCCTGGCCCCTTCCACGGCCGCCGGTGCGGCCGATGCCGCCGTTCATGCTGCCACGGCCGGTCGCATCGGCCGCCGTTCGCCTGATCGGTCCGAGTGTTCGCCTTGACGAACGACGCCGAGTCGGTTCACTCTAATGAACATGCGTTCGCTACTTCGAACACTGGAGCGCGCCACCCTCCGGGACGTCGCCCTGGTCTGCCTGGCCGATGCCCTGGTCGGCGCGTCCTTCGGCGCGATCAGCGTCTCCGGGGGCCTGCCCCTCTGGGTGCCGATCGCCCTCTCCGTCCTGGTCTTCGCCGGCGGCTCCCAGGTCGCGGCGGTCGGCGTGGTGCTCTCCGGCGGCGGCGCCCTCGCAGCGGTCGCCACCGGACTGGTGCTCAACGCCCGGCTGCTGCCCTTCGGCTTCACCGTGGCCGACGTGCTCGACGGCCCGTGGTGGCGGCGGCTGCTGGGAGCGCAACTGCTCACCGACGAGACCGCCGCCTTCGCCCTGCGGCAGAGCGATCCCCGTCGGCGCCGGGCCGTGTACTGGCTCTGCGGGGTCGCCCTGTTCGTGGTCTGGAACGTCTCGGTGCTGCTCGGCGCCCTGGCGGGCGGGCTGATCGGTGATACGGACGCGTTCGGCCTGGACGCGGCCTTCCCCGCGGTGCTGCTCGCGCTCGTCCTGCCCTCGCTCGCGGATCGCCGCACCCGTACGGCGGCGGTGGCGGGTGCGGTGGTCGCGGTCGCGGCGACCCCGTTCGTCCCCGCCGGGCTGCCGGTGCTGCTCGCCCTGGTCGGGCTGGTGTTCGCCGGTCGGCCGACGGTGGGGGAGTCGGGTCGGAAGGCGGCGGACGGACCGAACGCCGCGGACGCGGAGGAGGAGAAGGTCCGATGATGCCGCTGTACGCCGTTCTGCTGCTCGCGGCCGGAACGTACGCCTTCCGACTGGCCGGGCCGTTGCTCGCCGGTCGGCTCGCCCTCTCGGAGCGGCTGCGGCACCTGCTGGCCGTCGCGGCGGCGGTGCTGCTGGTGGCCCTGGTCGCGACCGGCGCGCTGACCCAGGGGCACGGCTTCGCGGGGTGGGCCCGCCCGGCGGGCGTACTGGTCGCGGGAGTGCTGGCGCTGCGCCGGGCACCGTTCCCGCTGGTGGTCGTCGCGGGTGCGGCGACCACGGCGCTGCTGCGGCTCTGCGGGTTGGGGTGACAGCTGACAGAGTTTGAAATCTGTCAGCTGTTATCCGTTATCCGTCGGCTGTCGGCTGTGATCCGTCGGCTGTGATCCGCGATCCGGTGCTCGTCGGCCGTCGTTCGTTCGCCGTCAGCGGCCTTCCCCGGGCCCCTCGGCCAGTCGCTCCGCCTGCACCTCCGGCCGCTTGCTGTCCCACAGCAGCTCCCACACCTTGAACACGCAGTGGTAGTCGCGCATGCTCCCCTGGGCGATCAGCAGGTAGGTGTCCCCGTCGCGGAGCAGCGTCCGCCGTCGGCTGTTGAAGGGGTGCTCCGGGGTGTAGGAGGGGACGAGCCGCCTCAGCTCCTCGACGGCCTCCTCGCGGGTCCCCTCGACCTCGGCGAGCACCTTGCTCCCCCAGATCCGATCCTGGCCCATGCCCACCGTCTCCTCGACGACCAGCGCCCAACGTGCCATGTCCTGCCCCGCCCCTTCCCCTCCGGTTCGCTTCCGCTCGGCCGTACGCGCCCTCGGGCGCGCCGTCGGACGTGTCGCCATCCTCACTCGTTCACGCCCGCCCACCACCCGGCCGGGTGCGGAATACTCGCCGGTATTCCGCCGGTGTCCCGCCGAGAGTACAAGGAGCTTCAGTGACGAAGCCGACCCGGATCGACCCGTCCGACCTGCTCGCCGTCGGCGATCTGCTCTCCGACGAGGAGCGGCTGATCCGCGACACCGTCCGCCGGTTCACCGAGGAGCGCATCCGCCCGCACATCGGCGAGTGGTTCGAGCGCGGGGTCTTCCCGGTCCGCGAACTCGCCCCCGAGCTCGGCGCCCTGGGCGTGCTCGGCATGCACCTCGACGGCTACGGCTGCGCCGGCGCCGACGCGGTGGCGTACGGGGTGGCCTGCATGGAGCTGGAGGCGGCCGACTCCGGGCTGCGCAGCTTCGTCTCCGTCCAGGGCTCGCTCGCCATGCGCTCGATCCACGCCTTCGGCTCCGAGGAGCAGAAGCAGCGCTGGCTGCCCGGCATGGCCGCCGGCGAGCTGATCGGCTGCTTCGGCCTCACCGAGCCGGATTTCGGCTCGGACCCGGCCAACATGCGCACCCGGGCGGTGCGCAAGGGCGGTGAGGGCGGCGACTGGGTGCTGTCCGGCAGCAAGATGTGGATCACCAACGGCAGCATCGCCGACGTCGCCGTGGTCTGGGCGCAGACCGAGGAGGGCGTGCGCGGCTTCCTGGTCGAGCGCGGCACCCGCGGCCTGACCGCCACCGATGTGCACGGCAAGCTCTCGCTGCGCGCCTCCGTCACCAGCGAGCTGGCCTTCGACGACGTGGTGCTGCCCGCCGACGCCGTGCTGCCCGGGGTGGTCGGTCTGCGCGGACCGCTCTCCTCCCTCAACGAGGCCCGCTACGGGATCCTCTGGGGCACCGTCGGCGCCGCTCGCGACTGCTACACCTCCGCCCTGGACTACGCCAAGAGCCGGATCCAGTTCGACCGTCCGATCGCGGGCTTCCAGCTGACCCAGCAGAAGCTGGTCGAGATGATGCTGGAGGTCGAGAAGGCGTACCTGGTCGCCCTGCGGATCGGGCGGCTCAAGGAGCAGGGCGCCGCCCGCCCGCCGCACATCAGCTTCGGCAAGCTCAACAACGTCCGCACCGCTCTGGAGATCGCCCGCAGTGCCCGGACCGTCCTCGGGGCCAACGGCATCACCACCGAGTACCCGGTGCTGCGGCACGCCAACAACCTGGAGTCGGTGCTCACCTACGAGGGCACCAGCGAGATCCACACCCTGGTGCTCGGCGAGGCCATCACCGGCGAGTCCGCCTACCGCTGACGGCCGCCTGTCCGCCCTCGCCGCATCTCGCCGTATCTCGTCGTCCCTCGCGGCCCGGGAAAACCGGTGGCCGGGCCCGTCGTGGCCCGGCTACCGTCCCTGCCATGACCAGCAGGTTCGTCCCGACGCGGCCCCCGACCACCACCCTCTGGCGCCCCACCGGCCCCGAGGAGCTCGCCCTGGTCGAGGCCGCGGACCGGCGCGCCTGGCCGCCCCGCCTCCCCGAGCAGCCGATCTTCTACCCCGTCCTCAACGAGGACTACGCGATCCGGATCGCCCGGGACTGGAACGTGCCCGCCTCGGGCGTCGGCTACGTCACCCGCTTCGAGGTCGACACCGCCTTCCTCGCGCGCTACCCCGTTCAGCGGGCAGGCGGCCGGACGATCCTCGAACTCTGGGTTCCCGCCGAGGAGTTGGACGAGTTCAACCGGCACATCGTCGGCCGCATCGAGGTCGTCCACGAGTTCCGCCCGCAGCCGTGAGACGGCCGCCCGCCACCTACCCGAAGGCTCCCGGCTGCCGCGCACCGGACCCTCCTGACCCGCTCCCGGACGGCAGTCCCGGATCCCCGTGCCCGCCCCCGGACTGCAGCGGCGGAGCTCCGCCCGGGGCGTGGGAACGCGCGTCCGACACTTCGTGGACACCTGACGTTCGGTGGTGGGACGCCGACCGGTACGGCGGTCGGTGAACCATGGCGCGGTCGGCGGCGCCCTCGGCGGGCGCGGCCGGGTGCGCACGACCGAAAGGAACCCCCATGTCCGCTGCCCAGTGGCCCCGCCCCCGGGTGCTCGTCGTCGGGATCGACGGCGTCCGCCACGATTTCCTGGCACAGGTGCCGATGCCCCGCCTGCAGGAGGTCGCCGAGGCCGGGTTCCTGGTGCCGGTCACCGTCGCGGACAGCACACCCACCATGTCCGGGCCGTGCTGGGCCACCATCGTGACCGGCGTCGAGCCCGCCAAGCACGGGGTGTGGGGCAACCACCTGGGCGGCAACCGGCTCGACGTGTTCCCGGACTTCGCCACCCGCCTCGCCCGGGGCGACCGCCGCCGCACCTTCGTCGCGGCCGGTTGGGACCCGCTGATGATCAACGAGTCCGGCGGCCCGCTGTTCCGCGCTCCCGGCCGGCTCTCCTACGTGGCCCCCGCCGAGGACACCCCCGAGGCCTGGGAGGCGGTGGACGAGGAGGTCACCCGGGAGGCCGTCCACGTCCTCGGCACCGCCGACCCCGAGGCGTCCTTCGTGTACCTCGGCGCCGTCGACGAGACCGCCCACTTCCTGGGCTGCGGCGACGAGTACCGCGCGTCCATGCGCACCGCCGACGAGCGCCTCGGCCGCCTCCTCGACGCCGTCCGGGGCCGGGCGACCCACGCCGAGGAGCAGTGGACGGTCATCGTCGTCACCGACCACGGGCACGTGGACGCCGGCGGCCACGGTGGCCGTACGGCCGAGGAGCGGACGGCCTGGGTGGCCTGCGCCGGGCACGACATCCCGGCCGGCCCGCCCACCGGCGAGATCCGTCATCCGGACGTCGCCGCGCAGGTGTACGCCTCGCTGCTGCGTCCGATCGACCCGCACTGGACCCTCGACGGCCGCCCGTTCCCGGTCGCCCGTCCGGTACCGGCGGCGGTCTGAAACCGCGGCGGCCCGAAGCGGTGGCGATCCGAAGCGGTGGCGGCCGGCGGCCGGTGACCCGGCTGCAGCAGGCCGGGCTGCGGCGCCTCCGGGCTTGAGCAAGGCTCGATCGGGGCTCGGGCTGTTCTCGACCCGGGCGTGCCAACCTGAGCGCCGGAGCGGCACGAACCCGGCGACGCGGTGCCGGGGCCTGTGGCTCAGGGATCCGCGGGGCCGGAATCCGCAGGTCCGGAATCCGCGGGCCTCAGGGTCCCTGCCGGAGGACATACGCCTGAAGGTGGAGAAGGTACCCCGTGGGTCGGAGACAAGTTCGCGACCTGGTGGTGACGATCCGACGGGTCCGGACGGGCCACGATGGTTGCACCGGACGGCGGAGCACGCCGACCGGGTCGGTGACGCGGACCTGAGCGGCCGCCGACAGCGAAGACGAGCGGCAGCGGCACGAGCGGCAACGGCCGCATCGGTCACGACACGGAGAGGGCAGTCGGGCATGAAGGGCATCGTGAGCAAGGTCGCGCTGGGAGTCGCGGGTACCGGCATGGCTGTCGCCGTGGCGGCTGTGGCAATCGGCCCGCGGGTGTCCGACTGGTACGACGAGCACCACCAGCAGCAGGGCGCGTACGAGACCGGCACCCAGGCCAAGGCGGACCGCCGGTCGATGCCGACCTGGCTGCCCGACGACGCCTCCGGGGTGAAGTACCTGATGTCCACCACGGGCGACGACCGCCTGCTGCGCGCCACCCTCCCGGAGGGCCGGCTGCCCGCCGGTTGCACCGCCGGGCTGCCGGGCAAGAGCGCGCACCCGGTGCCGCAGGCGCTCAAGGCCGGCTGGTTCCCCGAGAGCGTCGCGACCAAGGCCACCGGCACCTGCGGGCACTACAACGTGGCCCTGACCGGCAACCAGCTCTACGCCTGGCAGGACGGCGCCGCGGTGCAGGCGGCGCTGCGCGCCGAGCATGTCGCCAAGCGCTGAGTCCGGCGACCGGCCCCGGGGCGCCCGCCGGCCGGGCGCCGGCCCTCCCGACCACTGCTGAGGACTCCTCCCGGCCACTCCGGCCCGGGGCGCGGAACGGAACGGCCCGCCGGGCACCGGAAGGTGCGGGCGGGCCGTCGTCGTGTGCGGGCCGGGCCGGGCTGCGGGGCGACCGCCGGACGCACCCTCACGGCCGAACAGCGCGCACCCCCGCTGTCGGAACCGGCCCGGGCTGCGATAGGACGGAGCGCGAACGAACCCCGCGTCACCCGTCCGTAAGGAGAACCATGCCCGGCCCGACCGTCGGCCCCACCGACGACACGTCGACCGCTGCCGCTCCCGCACCCGCCACCACTCCCGACCCCGAGTCCCCTGCCGCCCCGGCCCCGGCCCCAGCCCCCGCCACCGGCCAGGCCCGGCCCGGCTGGGCCGTGATCGCCGCCCTCGGCGGGATCGCCGCGCTCGGCCCGCTCACCACCGACCTCTACCTCCCGGGCCTGCCCGCGATCGCCGACGACCTGGTCGCCCAGCCGGCCGCCGTCCAGCTCACCCTGACCTTCTCGATGCTCGGGGTCGCGGCCGGTCAGCTGCTCTTCGGGCCGCTCAGCGACCGCTACGGGCGCCGTCGGCCGCTGCTCGCGGGGCTCGTCCTCTACACCCTGGCCAGCGTGGCGTGCGTGTTCGCGCCGAACCTGACGGTGCTGATCGTCGGCCGCTTCGTCCAGGGCGCGGCCGGCTCCGCCGGGCTGGTGATCGGGCGCGCCGTCTCCCGGGACCGCTTCCAGGGCGTCGCACTGCTGCGCTTCCTCGCCTCGATCGCCCTGATATCCGGGCTGGCGCCGATCCTCGCCCCGATCATCGGTGCGCAGCTGATGCGGTTCACCTCGTGGCGCGGCACCTTCGGCGTGCTCACGGCCCTCGGACTGCTGCTCACCCTGGTCTCGTTCGGTGTGCTGCGCGAGACGCTGCCGCCGGAGACCCGGGACCGCGGTGGGGTCGGTGCGGCCCTGCGGACGATGGGGAGGCTGCTGCGCAACCTGCCGTTCCTCGGGCTGGCGCTGACCAGTTCCCTCGCCTTCGGGGCGCTCTTCGGCTACATCAGCGGGTCGTCGACGGTCCTCCAGGACGTGTACCAGGTCTCGCCGCAGACCTACAGCCTGCTGTTCGGGCTGAACTCGTTCTCGATCGTGGTGATGACCCAGGTGAACGGACGGGTGCTGGCGCCGCGCTTCACCCAGCGGGCGCTGATGCTGGGCAGCCTCGCGGCGGCGGTCGCCGCCGGGGCGGCGCTGGTGCTGCTGACAACGGTGTGGGACTTCGGGCTGGCCGGGTTCTGCCCGCCGCTGTTCGTGATGATGGGCAGCCTCGGGGTACTGCTGCCGAACACCGCCGCCCAGGCGCTCGGCCTGGTCGAGCCGCAGGTGGCGGGCACGGCGTCGGCGCTGCTGGGGACGGGCAACTTCCTGTGCGGTGCGGTGGTCGCACCGCTGAGCAGCCTCGGCGGTCGGCCGTCCGCCGTGCTGCTGGCGCTGGTGGTCCTGGTCTGCGGGGTGCTGGCGACGGTGGCGTACCTGGCGCTGTGCCGGCCGGAGCGGATGCGGGCGGCGGGCGGCTGACGGTCGAACAGCGGCGAACGGACGCCGACGAACGGACGACAGGGAACAGATAACAGCGAACAGGTAACAGCGAACAGGTAACAGGGGACAGGGATCAGCGAACAGAAGACGGATGACAGCTGACAGAAAATGAAATCTGTCAGCTGTCATCCGTCATTCGTCGTTCGTCACCCGAAGCGGACTCAGGCGATGGAGAAGTCGTCCCCGTACACGTTGCCCTGGCCGTACCAGCCGTGCAGGTACACGGTGACGGTGCCGTTGGCGCCGGTGGTGAAGGGGACGGACAGCTTGGTCCAGCCGGAGGAACTGGTCCAGGCGCTGGCGGTGGCGCCGCCGCTGACGCCGACGTAGGCGTAGTTGCCCTGCACCCAACCGCTCAGGGTGTAGCTGGTGTTGGGCTTCAGGGTGACGGTCTGCGAGCACTCGCCGGTCTGGCCGGCGGTGGCCGCCGCCTGGAGCGCCTTGGTGCCGGAGTGGACCGGGGTGGAGACCACGGCGCCGCCGCTCTGGCAGGTCCACGGGGTCAGGCTGCCGCTCTCCAGGTCACCGTTGACCAGGCCGGTCGTCGGGCCGGCCCCGGTGATGGTCAGGGTGTAGGCCGCGGTGCGGCTGCCGGAGGGGCCGGTGGCGGTGACGCCGAGCTGGTAGGTGCCCGGAGTCGCGGCCGAGGTGGTGCTGATGTTGAGCGTGGCGCTGTTGCCGGTGGTGACGCTGCCAGGAGTGACGGTGGCGTTGATGCCGATGGTCGGGACGCTGATGACCGAGAAGTTGACGGTCTGCGCCGAGCCCGCGGTGGTCGCCGTCGTGATGGCGGCGGAGGTGGACGAACCGACCGCGACCGTACCGGAGTTCGGGTTCACGGCGACCGAGAAGTCGTTGCCGGGCTGGGTGCCGGTGACGTTAAGGGTGAAGGTGCCGGTGTGGCTTCCGGAGGCCGCCGAACCGGTCACCGTGATCGGGTAACTCCCGGGCGTCACACCGGAGATGGTGCTGATGTTGAGCGTTGCGCTGTTGCCGGCGGTGACGCTGCCGGGGGTGACGGTGGCGGTGACGCCGGCCGGGGCTCCGCTGACCGTGAGGTTGACGTTCTGCGCCGAGCCCGCCGTCACGGCTGTCGCGACGGTCGCCGAGGTGGACGAACCGGCGGTGACGGTGGCGGAGTTCGGACTGGCCGACACCGAGAAGTCGTTGTTCACCGTCGAGCCGCTGGTGAACGGCGCGAAGATGTGGCTGAAGTCCCAGGTGTTCTGGGTGATCCCGGAGCAGTTGTCGTTCCCGGCCGTGCCCGGGCAGCCGCCGTTGTCGCGCTGGAGCGCCCAGAAGGACAGCGTGTTGATGCCCTTGGAGACCGCCCAGTTGTACACGGTGTTGGCGTTGGCCAGGGTGAACGTCTCGGCCGGGCCGAAGTCGTCGACACCGATCATCTCGATGATCCCGATCGAACCCCACAGCTGGGCGGGGGTCTTGGACGGGTAGAGCTTGGCGAGCTGGTTGTAGAGGCCCTGCGCGGAGGTCTGGGTGTCGGCCGCCATGTCGTGGGTGGCGTTGTCGTAGTAGTCGAAGGTCATCATGTTGACGACGTCGATCCGCGCGTTGTTGCTGACCGCGTTCCGCAGCACCGCGAGGCCGCTGTCGGCCAGTCCGGAGGGGGTGGTCGGCAGGGTGTAGGAGAACTGGATGGTCCGGCCCTTGGTGGCCGCCCAGTCCTGGACGAGCTTGATCGCCTTGTTGCGGCGGTCGATCCCGCCGCTGTTGGTGAGCGAGTTGTCCTCGATGTCGAGGTCGATCCGGCTGACGTCGTAGGTGGTGATCACGTTCTCGAAAGCGGCCGCGATCTGGTTGACGTCGGTGCAGCTGTCGGCCAGCTCGGTGCCGGTGTTGTCGGCGGTGTAGCCGCCGAAGGACGGGATCACGTCCCCGCCGTTGGCGCGGATGGTCGCGATGTCGGCGCCGAAGGTGGAGGAGGACACCGGCTTGGAGGTGTCGCCGTTCCAGTACGGCGTGCAGGAGCCCTTGGTGGCGGCCTGGAGGAACGCCATGGTCAGGTGCTTGGCGCCGGACTGGGCGGCCAGCTGGGCCGGGCTCTGGCCGGTCCAGGACTCGAAGTAGGGGGCGAAGACCCGGCTGGGCAGCGGGGCGGCGGCCTGGGCGGAGCTCGTCCCCGCGGCGACCAGGCCGGCCGAGGCGGCCAGTGTGGCGCAGGCCGTCAACACGGCCTGGACTGTTCTGCGAAGGCGCATGGATTCTCCAACAGACTTGGTGGGGCAGGACGTTGGGGAGGTGCGGTCGGTCCGGGCAGGGCGGCCGAGTGAGGTCGGCCGCGATCCCGGGACCGGGGCGGATATCGGGAGTACGGGCGTGCGGGCGTGCGAACGCCCACCGGCTCGCGCGGACGCGGGCGGCGTGCGCATGCGCGCCGTACGGAGCGGGGGTGGAGCGGAACATGGCAGGGCAGTGCCTCAGCCGCCGGTGGTCACACCCCCACAGTGCATCCCGGTCGGATCGACATGCTTATGTTTGGACTAGACCACTGGTCTGTCAAGAGACCTAACAGTTCGTCAGCACACGGTCCGCGTGGTGAAAGGGGGCGGGAGGGGGGTCGGTGTCGGTGCTGGAGTCGGTGCCGGTGACAGCGAGAGGCCCCGAAACGAGAAGACCGTGGCCGCACCCCGGAAAGGGGTGCGGCCACGGCAGCCCGGCGCTCAGGACACCGGGCGGTTCATGGTGTCGCGGATCCGTGGACCTGTCGGCCCGGATCGGTGGCCTGGATCAGTGGCCGGAGTCAGCGGGACGGCGGGCAGAGCGTGGCGAGCAGCGCCTCGTTGATCTTCGCGGCGGTGTCCGGGCCGAAGCCCTGCGGGTGGTCGGCGGAGGTGAAGCGCTGGTTGGCCAGGTCGACCAGCTTCTGCTTGTCCTTGGGGAACTGGTACATCGACTGGCACTGGTTGCGCGCCCGGTCCACGGCCTGGTCCGGCTTGCCGCCGACGATCGCCGGGTCGATCGCGTCCAGCGCGGACACCAGCTTGGTCGCCAGGTCGGTGCCCGGCTTGGCGGGCAGTCCGGCGTCGGTGGGCGGGGCGGGCTTGGTCGGTGCGGGGGCTCCCGAGGTGCCGGCGTCGGGGGCGGGAGCGCCGGTGGCACCGTCGGTCGTGGGGGCGGCCGAGCCGGGCGCGGGAGCCGCGGGTGTGGTGGCGGAGTCGGAGGGCGCGGGGGTCGATGCGGCGGAGGCGGTGGGGGAGCCGGCCGCGGAGGTGGCCTTGTCCGAGCCCGAGCCCGATCCGGAGCTGGAGCAGGCTGCGAGGCTCACCGCGGCGAGTGCCGTGAGGGTGGCGGCGAGGAGACGAGTGCGCATGGCGCCCAGAGTGTCATGTTCGCGGCATGGAAGGGAAGGTGTCTCCCGTGGCTCAGGAGGATCGCCGGAACGGCGGGCGGCGGCCCGGAGGGAACTCCTCCGGGCCGCCGCGTTCACGATCCGCGGGCGTCCGCGGGCGTCCGCAGGCATTCACGGGCGTCCGCGGCGTCCGCGCCGGACCGCCGTCAGCCGAGCCCGTTGGACTTCAGCCAGTCCTTGGCGACCGCCGACGGGTCCTCCTTGTCCACCGAAACGCGCTTCATCAGAGCCACCAGCCCGGCGGTGTCGAGCTTGGCGGACACCGCGTTGAGCGCCGCCGTCGCGGTCGCGTCCACGCCCGCCTTGTAGACCAGCGGGGTGACGTTCTGCGCGCCGAAGATGTTCTTCGGATCGGCCAGCGGGACGAGCTTGTACTGAGCGATCTTCGGGTCGGTGGTGAACACGTTGCCGACCTGGATGTTGCCGTCCTTGAGCGCGTTCGCGGTGGTGTCGGCGGTGGGCTTCCACTCCTTGAAGGTCAGTCCGTAGACGTCCTTGAGCTGCTGCTCGCGACGGTTCTTGAACTCCGGCGGCCCGCCGATGGTGAACTCGCCGGCCTTGGCGGCAAGGTCGGCGATGCTCTTGAGGCTGTCCTTGTCGGCCGTCTCCTGGGTGACGCTGAGCGAGTCCTTGTCCTCGGCCGGGGACGATTCGAGGAGGCCCAGCGAGGCGGGCAGCGTCGTGGTGAGCGCCGCGTTCACGTCCTGGGTGGTGGCGGCAGTGGACTTGGGGTCCAGGTAGGCGAGCAGCGAGCCGTTGTACTCCGGCAGGACGGTCAGGTTGCCGCTCTGCAGCTGTCCGTAGAGCACCTCGCGGCTGCCGATGTTGAACTTCTCCTGGACCTTGACGCCCTTGGCCTTGAGCGCCTGCGAGTAGATCGACCCGAGCAGGACGTTCTCCGGGAAGTTGGCCGAGCCGACCACGACCGTCGACCCTGAGCCGCCTGAGCCACCCGAGCCGCCTGCCGGGGCCGAGGCGCTCGACCCCCCGCCGAGCGGGTCCCCGCCGGAGGATCCGCAGGCGGTGGCGCCGAGGGCGAGCGCGGCGAGGGTGCCGAGGACGACGGCGCGACGGCTTCGGTTGATTGTCGACATGATGACAAATGTCCTTCCGGAACGGGAGGTGAGGGGAGACGGACGTCAGTGGGGCCGCTGCTGGGCGCGCACCCCGGGCGGGAGCGCGAACCGGGCGAGCAGGGCGAAGAACAGCTGGGCGGCGACCGCGAGCAGCACCACCAGCAGCGCGCCGCCCACGGTCACGGCGTACTGGCGGGTCGCCAGCCCGTCGATGACGTAGCGGCCGAGGCCGCCCAGACCGACGTAGGCGGCCACCGTGGCGGTCGCGATCACCTGCACGGTCGCGGTGCGGAAGCCGGCCAGCAGGGTCGGCGCGGCCGAGGGCAGGCAGACCTGCCGCAGCACCTGGGGGTGGGTCAGCCCGATGCCGCGGGCGGCGTCCCGGACGTCCGGGTCGGTGCCGCGCACCCCCTCGACGGCGGCCACCAGCAACGGCGGCGCGGCGAGGGCGACCAGCGGGATCAGCACGGCGGTGTCACCGACCCCGGCGAGCAGCACGGCCAGCGTCACCAGGCCGAGGGTGGGCAGGGCGCGGGCGGCGCCCGCGAACGCGGTCACCACGGTGACGCCGCGCCCGGTGTAGCCGATCAACAGCCCGAGCGGGACGGCGAGCAGCGTCGCGCACAGCAGGGCCTCGCCGGAGAGCAGCAGGTGCTCGGCGACCCGGTGCGCGATCGAGTCCGGCCCGCTGAGGTGGTCCGGGGCGGTGAAGAAGTCGCCCAGCCAGTTCAGCCAGTTCACGAGCCGGCTCCCTTCTCCCGGACGGCCCAGGGCGCGAGCAGCCGCCGGGCGGTGACCAGCAGCAGGTCGACGGCCAGTGCCAGGACGGCGATCAGCGCGATGCCGGCCACGATCGGGGTGGGGAAGGTGCGCTGGAAGCCGTCGACGAACAGGTAGCCGAGCCCGCCGCGGCCGACCAGCGCACCCACGCTCGCCAGCGAGATGCTGGACACCGCGGCGACCCGCAGTCCGGCGATCAGGTACGGCACGGCGGCGGGCAGCTCGACCGAGGTCAGCCGGTGCCACGGCCCGTACCCCATCGCGGTCGCGGCCTGCCGGACGGCGTCCGGGACGGCGCGCAGTCCGTCCACGGTGGTCGGCAGCAGCACGGCGAGGGCGTAGAAGGTGAGCGGGATCATCACGGTCGCCTGGGTGGCGAGGCCGGTGTACGGGATCAGCACCACGAACACGGCCAGCGAGGGCAGCGCGTAGACGATGTTGAACACGGCGGACAGCGGCTGGTACAGCCGGGGGTAGCGGGCGCAGGCCAGGCCGAGCGGGACGGCCAGCAGCAGGCCGATGAGCACGGGGACGAGGGCGATCACGGCGTGGTCGGCGAGCAGGTGGCCGAGGTAGCCGAGGTGATCGCCGATCCAGTACCAGCGGACGATCGGTTCATCGTCCACCATCGGCTCCGTCCGTGCCGTCCGTGCCGTCCGTGCCGTCCGTGAGGCCGGTGTCGCTCGTGAGGCCGGTGAGGCCGGTGTCGCTCGTGAGGCCGGTGAGGCCGGTGCCGCTCGTGAGGCCGGTGAGGCCGGTGCCGCTCGTGTCGCTCGCGTCGTCCGCGTGGCTCCCGGCGATCGGGGGCTTGTCGATGCGGACGGGGGCATCGGCGGCCGGCGAACCGGAGGCGTCGGGCCGCAGCGCGGCGAGGACGGCCTCGCGGCTCGCGGTGCCGGTGACCCGGCCGTCGGCGTCCAGCGCCACGGCGACCCCGGCGGGGGAGAGGACGGCGGCGTCCAGCGCGGTGCGCAGGGTGTCGGTGTCCGGGTGGAAGCCGGCCGTCGGCCGGAGTTCGGCGACGACGGCGTCGCGGTCGATCCAGCCGATCGGGCGGCGCTCGTCGTCCAGGGCCAACTCCCAGCCCCCGTAACGGAGTCCGTCGCCCACCGGGCGGAGCTCGACGGCCCGGGCGGCGCGCAGGCCGAGGCCGCGCAGGCCCCGGTCGCGCCCGAGGAAGGCGGCCACGCCCTCGTCGGCGGGGGTGGTGAGCAGGGTGTGCGGGTCGGCCAGCTGGGCGATCCGTCCGCGCTCGCGGAGCACCACCACCTGGTCGCCGAGCCGGACGGCCTCCTCGATGTCATGGGTGACGAACAGCACCGTCTTGTGCAGCTCGGACTGGAGCCGCAGCAGCTCCTCCTGGAGCCCGGCCCGCACCACCGGGTCGACCGCGCTGAACGGTTCGTCCATCAGCAGCACCGGCGGGTCGGCGGCCAGCGCCCGCGCCACGCCGACCCGCTGCTGCTGGCCGCCGGACAGCTGGAACGGGTACCGCTTGGCGGTCTCCGGTGCGAGTCCGACCAGTTCGAGCAGTTCGGCGGCGCGGGCGCGGGCCTTCTTGCGGTCCCAGCCGAGCAGGTAGGGGACGGTGGCGATGTTGTCGATCACCTTGCGGTGCGGGAAGAGCCCGGCCTGCTGGATCACGTACCCGATGCCACGGCGCAGCTTGGCGGGTTCCAGCTTCGCGACGTCCGTGTCGTCCAGCAGGACCCGGCCCGAGGTGGGCTCGACCATTCGGTTGACCATGCGCAGCAGGGTGGTCTTTCCGCAGCCGGACGGGCCGACCAGGACGGTTATCCGACCGGTCGGGACCTCCAGGTCCAGGCCCTCGACCGCGACGGTGCCGTCGGGGTGGCGCTTTCCGGCGCCCTCGAATCTGATCACGTGGGAGTTTCCTCGTCAGGGCGCCCCCGGGGAGGCGGCGCCTGGGTCGTTCGGTCGTTCGGTCGGGTCGTTCGGTGACGGCGGTTTCAAGCGCCCGGGCGTACTTCCGCCCGCGTGGCTGCCCAGCTTTGGACCGGCGGAAACTCTGATCAGACTATGACCTGCATCATCTCCTGTCCTTGATTTACCGCCCGGCACGCGGTGGGACTGCGACCTCAGCCGCCCTGACGGGTCGGCAGACCGGAGGCCGCCCAGCCCACGAAACCGCCGTCCAGGTCGGTCGCCCGGTGCAGCCCCAGCTCGCGCAGGGAAGCGGCGGCCAGGCTGGAGGCGTAGCCCTCGGAGCAGACCACGATCACCTCGACGTCGTAGCCCGAGGCCTCGGGGATCCGGTGACTGCCCGTCGGATCGAGCCGCCACTCCAGCACATTGCGCTCGATGATCAGCGAGCCGGGGATCTCCCCCTCGGCCGCCCGCTGCGCCGCCGGACGGATGTCCACCAGCAGCGCGCCGTCCAACTGGGCCTGGTAGGCCTCGCGGGCGCGCGGCCGGTGCACGCCCTGCCGGGCCCGCTCCACCAGGTCGTCGATCGTGGTCACCATTGTTCCGGTCCTTCCTCGGAGGTGCGGACGAGCCCGCCGGCCCGCAGGTCGTAGTGCGCCATCGAGCTCAGCGGCGGCGAGTAGGCGTGCAGGGTGACGGCAGGGCCGACGGCGGTGTTGCGCACGTCGTGCACGTACTCGGGGCCGAAGGCGCGGGCGGTGCCGGCCGGGATCCGCCGGATCAGCAGGCCCTGCTCCGGGCCGCCGAGGGACAGCTCCTCCAACTCGCCGAGGGCGACGGTGAAGGCGCCGCGCGAGCCGCCGTGGTCGTGGAAGCCGGTGGACTGGCCGGGCAGCCAACTGATCAGCCACACCTCGTGGTCCTCGTCGGCCGCCAGGCGGCGGTACCAGCGCTCCTCGGTGGAGAGGCGGACGTGGTGGATCCACTTGTCGGGCCGCTCGGCCAGCTCGCGGACGATGGTCCGCAGGGTGCTGGGGGTGAGCGGCGCGGGGGTGTCCCCGGCGGGCGGCGGCGGTGGTGGCTCGGGGGCGCTCGCCGGGCTCGCGGAGCCGGCGGCGGTGGTTGTGCCGAGGGTGTCGGCGGTGGTGATGCCGGCGGTGGGGATGGCACCGGTGTCGGTGCCGGTGTCGGTATCGGTATCGGTGTCGATGTCGGCTTCGGGGCCGATGGCCGGGCGGGTGTGGCGGCTGATGCTCGGGCTCGGGCTCATGGGGCGTCCTCGGGTGCGGCGGGAACGTCGGCGGGAAGCGCCCGGCGTCCGGCGGCGTCGGACGGGCGCGGGCCGACGGAGCGGCTCGGCACGAACGGGTGCGCCGGGGCGGGGCAGGAGTCAGAACTGCGGGTGCGGGTGCGCGGCGCGGGACCTGGCGGACGTCACAGGGCGGGACCGGCGGGGGAGAGCAAGGTCAACAGGCACAGATGGAACTCGCCTGGCGTCGCAGATCGACGTGCAGGCGGCAGACCAGAGTGGCGCCGGAGTCCATGCGCCGGATCTTTCCCGAGCGAACCGGACGAAGTCAAGCCGAGCCGACGGCCCGCCGCCGCCCGTTGCCGGTGCCGGGCGGACCCGTCGGCCGCCGGTCGGACCGCCCTTCGAGCACTCCTCGACCGCCCTTCTCGACCGTCCCTCGTCCACTCCTCGACCTCTACTCCTCGACCAGGTGGCGCGGAACCGGTGGACCCGTGGCGGGCGGCGCCGACGCGGTGTCGCCCGTCGGCTGTGCGGGCACCGACCCGCTGGCGCCCGGCACCGGTCCGGCCAGTGCCTGGTCGGCCAGTGCCTGTTCGACCAGGGGCGCGGCCTGCTCGCCCAGGTGGCGGCCGAGTGTCTGGTAGGCGTCGAACTGCTGGTGGTCGAACCACTGGTCGCTGGTGCGGTCGTTCGGGAAGGCCCGGTTCGCCATCGCGTAGGCGTGCAGCTCGTACGGCATGTCGGGGGTCAGTACCGCCTGGAGGACGACCAGCCGGCCGTGCCGGACTGCCCCGGGCCCCTCGTCCAGGTCCGGGTAGCGGATGTCCCCGGTGATCACCGCCCGGGCCGAGAGCCGGGCGGAAAGCTGTGCCGCGAGCCCGCGCAAGGGAGGCCGGCGGCCCGCGCGGTCGTTCGTGCGGTCCTTCGCGCCGTCGTCCGCACCGCCGCCCCCGGCGGGTCGGTCGGTGGGCCGGTCGGCGGCGCTGCCGGGGATCAGCAGTTCGGGCTCGTGCAGGGTGATGACGACGCCCAGCTCCTCGCGGGCCAGGGTGATCGCGGCGGCCAGCTTGACGGCGTAGCCCGCGTCCCCGCTGGCATCGATGCAGACCGCCGTGCCCACCCGGTGCCGCAGCAGCTCGACCAGCCCGAGGTTCTCGTAGTGGCCGCCGTCGGTGGTGAGCAGGAAGCGGTCGTCGGCCGGGAACCGGCCGATCAGCTCCCGCAGTTGGTACGGGAGGCGGCGGACGGCCGGCTGCGCGGGGCGGCGCCAGTCCGGCGGGCCGGACCAGTCCGGGCCGAGCACCGCCGGGTTGGGCAGCCACGTGCCGAGGCGGGCGTTGGTCACCGCGAAGAGCCGCTGGTGGACCCGGGATTCCCGTCCCATCGCGGAGGAGAAGGCCGCGCCGGACACGGCCATCGCCGACTGCACGGTGAGGTCCCGGGCGATGTGCGGACGGGTGCGCCGCTCCAGCAGGTCGGTGCGCGCGTACCCGATGTCCGGACCGCCCACGTAGTCGTACGAGAGCGAGAAGGAGACCGCCGGACGGCCCGGCGGCGTACGGGAGTTGCCCGACAGGTTGGCCGCCGCCGAGAAGATCACCTGGGGGAAGTCGGGGCGCCGGGCGCCGTAGTGGCTCAGCCAGGTCTGCTCCCGGAAGAAGTGGTACGGGCGGGCCACCGACCGGCCGCCCTCGGTGGCGCGCCGGACCGCGAACGCCGAGGCCAGTCGCAGCCGGTAGAACGGGTGCAGGCTCATCCAGGTCTGGTCGAGGTTCAGCCCGACCGCGCCGAGCAGCAGCGGCAGCAGCACCTGGACGGCGGTCGGCCAGGCGTACCCGGTGGCGACCGCCCAGCCGAGGGCCAGCAGCGCACCGGCCGTCAGCGCCAGGAGGGCGGACCACACCACGAGGCTCTGGGGCAGTCCGGCGGCACGACCGCCGCGGGGACGGCCCGCACCGTGACCGGTGCCGCCGTCCGCCGTGCCCGGCGGGGTGGCACCCCGGCCGGGTGACCGGCGGTCGCGCCAGAGTATGCCGAGCAGCAGCGCCAGGTAGCTGAGTGCCACGGTCAGGCCGAGACCCGCGCCGGTCAGCTGCGGCCCGGCCGCCAGCGCCTGCTGCAGCCGCACCGCGCCCCAGGCCAGCTCCGGCACCGCCAGCACCCCGACGGCCAGCAGGGCGGCCAGCCCGAGGAGGCCGAGGTTGGCCCGGCGCAGGGCGCGCGGCAGCAGCGCCTGCCAGCCGAGCGACGGGAAGGCCAGCAGCCAGAGCAGCCAGCACCCGGCGGCCGTGGCCAGCAGCACGCCGAGGGCGGCGAGCGCGGGCACCCGGAACTCCAACGGGCCCGGTACGGCGTCGGTGTGGCGCAGCCCGGCGGCCGCCAGGTGGCTCAGGTCGGTGAGCGGTACGGCTCGGTAGCAGCGGCTGAGCCCGAGGCCGAGCGTCAGGACGGCGGCCAGCAGCAGGGTGAGCGCCGACAGGACGCCACGCAGCAGCGTCCCGAGGGCGACCAGCCACTCGCCGGCGCCGTCGGCGACGTACTTGCCGTGCCGGCGGAGGTGGTCCTCCTCGGGGGAGCCGGGTTCCATCACGGTGTCGGCCGTCAGGCCCGAGACGGCGTGCACCGGACTGCCGGGCGCCGAGTCGCTGAGCGCGAGCTGGAGCGCGCCGACGGTGTAGCCGCCGCCCGAGACGGAGACGAGGTAGCGGGCCCGTTTCAGCCAGGGCCGCAGCGACTGGAGCGCGCCGAGGGTGACGCAGGCCGAGCGGATGCCGCCGCCGGAGGCGCAGAAGCCGAGTTCGGCGGGTTCGCGGCCGGGCGGCACCCGGGCGGCGTCGCGCCAGCGGGCGTGCCGGACCGGGGTGTCCCGGGCGCCCGGCGGGCCGTGGGCGTCCGGAGACGCGGCGGCGGCCGGTGGGGCGCCGTGCCGGGTGGCGATCGGCCAGGGCGGGATCAGCGCCGGGCGCTCGGGGGAGTCGGTGCCGTGGGCCTTCGCGCTCGCCCGCGCCGGCCGGAGCCCGCGTACGGCGCGGGTGGCGGTCACCACCAGGAGCCCTGCCGCGACCGCCCCGGCGGGCAGGAGCAGCAGCCATTTGACGGTGGCGAGCGCGGTGGCGGCGGCGAAGGGGGTGTCGGAGCCGCCCGTGCCGGGGCGGAGGCCGTCGAGCCCTGCGCGCAGCAACGCGTCCTCGCCGAGGTCGCAGCAGGCCGCCAGCAGTCCGGCGCCGCCGACCGCGAGCGCCGGCAGCCGTCGGCGTGCCGGTCCGAGCAGGTACCCACCGAGCAGTGCGGTGGCGAGCAGCGTCAGCGCGTAGCCGCCGATCAGCCAGCCGTCGGCTCGCAGTGCGGCCAGGTGGTCCGCGACGCGCCCCCCGACCACCGCCTCTGCGGCCGCACGGGAACCGGCCAGTTGGAGGGCGATGTCCCGCACGTGCGGTGCCCGGTGCCGGAACAGCAGCCCGCCGAGGACGACCGGGACCAGTGCGCCGAGGGCGAGCAGCAGGCCGGCCCAGGCGGGCAGCGCGGGCGACCGAGCCGCGGAGCTTCCGCCCGCCGTCGTACCGGCCGGAACCGCGCCTCCCGCCTCGCCTCCCGCCGTGCCTGCTGCTCCCGCAGTTTCCGCCGCTTCCGCTGCGGAATTCCGCACCACCGCCATCGTCACCCCCGCTCGGTCGCCTCGATCCCCCGTGACCGAGCCGTCGAACTCGTATGAAACCAGCGAGGACTGACGGTCCATCGTGATCCACAGCGAAGTTCACGCGGCTCTTACCCGGCCATCGCCATGTGCGCACCTCGGGCGTTCGGTTTCACTCGAACGAGTAAGGAGGCCACTCTCGGGGTAGATCGTCTTTTCATCGCACCCCGGACCACCCGCGTGTCCGCGCAACAAGATCTCCCCAGACGCGTTTCCGTCAACGTATTGTCAGGCCACCGAGGCCGGGCCTACCGTCTACAGGTCGCTTTCTACGCACGTAGACCCTGTGGTTCCCCGAGCGGAACCGCGGGTCAGACCCGCCCCGTCAACCCTCAGACCGCGGGCCCGACCGCACGGCCGGACCGCGGAGTTGCGGAGGTACCCATGTCGCAGATCGTCCGTGCCGCGCTCGTCCAGACCCGTTGGACCGGCGACCAGGAGAGCATGATCGCGCTCCACGAGCGGTACGCCCGCGAGGCCGCCGCCCAGGGCGCGAAGATCATCGGCTTCCAGGAGGTCTTCAACTCCCCGTACTTCTGTCAGGTCCAGGAGGCCGAGCACTACCGCTGGGCCGAGGCCGTTCCCGACGGCCCGACCGTGCGCCGGATGCGGGAACTCGCCCGCGAACTCGGGCTGGTGATGGTCGTCCCGGTCTACGAGGAGGAGCAGCCCGGCGTCTACTACAACACCGCCGCCGTCATCGACGCCGACGGCAGTTACCTCGGCAAGTACCGCAAGCACCACATCCCGCAGGTCAAGGGCTTCTGGGAGAAGTACTACTTCAAGCCCGGCAACCTCGGCTGGCCCGTGTTCGACACCGCCGTCGGCAAGGTCGGCGTGTACATCTGCTACGACCGCCACTTCCCCGAGGGCTGGCGCGCCCTGGGCCTGGCCGGCGCGCAGATCGTCTACAACCCCTCGGCCACCAGCCGCGGCCTGTCCGCCTACCTCTGGCAGCTCGAACAGCCCGCCGCCGCCGTCGCCAACGAGTACTTCGTCGCCGCGATCAACCGCGTCGGCACCGAGGAGTACGGCGACAACGACTTCTACGGCACCTCCTACTTCGTGGACCCGCGCGGCCAGTTCGTCGGCGACGTCGCCTCCGACAAGGAGGAGGAACTCGTCGTCCGCGACCTCGACCTCGGCCTGATCGAGCAGGTCCGCCAGCAGTGGGCGTTCTACCGCGACCGCAGGCCCGACGCCTACGGACCGCTCGCCGAGGCGTGAGGAGCAGCGCGATGACCACCAACGACGTGCGGGCCGCCCGCGACCCGCACCAGCGCACCGTCGTCCGCGGCGGCCTCGTCATCACCGCGACCGAGGAGGTCCACGCCGACGTCCTGATCGAGGGCGAGCGCATCGCCGCCCTCGCCGCCACCGGCAGCTCCGCCGCCGGGGCCTGGACCGCCGACACCGTCATCGACGCCACCGGCCACTACGTCATCCCGGGCGGCGTCGACGCCCACACCCACATGGAACTGCCGTTCGGCGGCACCGCGGCCTCCGACACCTTCGAGACCGGCACCCGGGCCGCCGCCTGGGGCGGCACCACCACCATCGTGGACTTCGCCGTCCAGCCGGTCGGCGGCTCGCTGCGCGAGGGCCTGGACGCCTGGCACGCCAAGGCCGAAGGCAACTGCGCGATCGACTACGCCTTCCACACCATCGTCTCCGACGTCAACGACGCCGTGCTGAAGGAGATGGACGCCCTCGTGGACTCCGGCGAGTCCACCTCCTTCAAGCTCTTCATGGCCTACCCCGGCGTCTTCTACAGCGACGACGGCCGCATCCTGCGCGCCATGCAGCGCGGCGCCGCCAACGGCGGGCTGATCATGATGCACGCGGAGAACGGCATCGCCATCGACGTCCTGGTCGAGCAGGCGCTCGCCGCCGGGAGGACCGCCCCCCGCTACCACGGCGAGGTCCGCCGCGAACTGCTGGAGGCGGAGGCCACCCACCGGGCGATCAAGCTCGCCCAGGTGGCCGGCAGCCCGCTCTACGTGGTGCACGTCTCCGCCGCCGCCGCGCTCGCCGAAATCGCCCAGGCCAGGGACACCGGCCTCAACGTCTTCGGCGAGACCTGCCCGCAGTACCTCTTCCTCTCCACCGACAACCTCGCCGAGGAGGGCGCCGACGGCTTCGAAGGCGCCAAGTACGTGTGCAGCACGCCGCTCAGGCCGCGCGAGCACCAGGAGGCGCTCTGGCGCGGGCTGCGCACCAACGACCTCCAGGTGGTCTCCACCGACCACTGCCCGTTCTGCTTCGTCGGCCAGAAGGAGCTGGGCCGGGGTGACTTCTCGAAGATCCCCAACGGCCTGCCCGGCGTCGAGAACCGGATGGACCTGCTCCACCAGGCCGTGGTGGACGGGCACATCAGCCGGCGCCGCTGGGTCGAGATCGCCTGCACCACCCCGGCCCGGATGTTCGGCCTGCACCCGCGCAAGGGCACGATCGCCCCGGGCGCCGACGCCGACCTGGTGGTCTACGACCCCACCGCGGTGCAGACCGTCTCCGCCGCGACCCACCACATGAACGTGGACTACTCGGCCTACGAGGGCCGCCGACTCACCGGCCGGGCAAGGACGGTGATGTCGCGCGGCACCGTCGTGCTGGACGACGGCGCCTGGCTCGGCCGGGCCGGCCACGGCGCCTTCCTGCGCCGGGACACCTGCCAGTACCTGGTCTGAGTCCTCTCCCGCTTCCCGCCCCTTCCGCCGTGCGGCGTCACCTGGCGCCGCCTGCTCGCCGTTCCATCGCTCGCCGTTTCACCGCTCGCCGTCCGACCGCTGTCCGCTCGCCGCTCCGATCCGGTCGGTGGCCGGTCGGCGGCGGGCAGAACCCTTACCTGGAGCCCTCCATGGACATCGGCCTCGTCCTTCAGACCGACCCGCCCGCCCGGCTGCTCATCGACCGGATGATCCGCGCCGAGCAGGCCGGTTTCAGCCACGGCTGGACCTTCGACTCCTGCGTGCTGTGGCAGGAGCCCTTCGTCATCTACAGCCGGATCCTCGCCGAGACCGAGCGGATGACCGTCGGCTCGATGGTCACCAACCCCGGAACCCGCACCTGGGAGGTGACCGCCTCCACCTTCGCCACGCTCAACGACATGTACGGCAACCGGACCGTCTGCGGCATCGGCCGCGGCGACTCCGCCATGCGGGTCGCCGGACGACGCCCCGCCACCCTCGCCCGGCTCTCCGAAGCCATGTACGCCATCAAGGAGTTGGCCGAGGGGCGCACCGCCGAGGTGGACGGCACCGAGATGCACCTGCCGTGGGTTCGCTCCGGCGCGTCGCTGCCGATCTGGATGGGGGCGTACGGCCCGAAGGCACTGAACCTGACGGGCCGTCAGGCCGACGGTTTCATCCTGCAGCTGGCCGATCCTTACCTCACCGAGTTCATGGTCAAGGCAGTGCGGGCCGCCGCCGTCGAGGCCGGCCGGGATCCGGACTCGGTCACCGTCTGCGTCGCCGCCCCGGCCTACGTCACCGCCGACGACTCGCCCGAGGCGCTCGCCCACGCCCGGGAGCAGTGCCGCTGGTTCGGCGGGATGGTGGGCAACCACGTGGCCGACCTGGTCAGCCACTACGGCGAGCACTCCGACCTGGTGCCGGAGGCGCTCACCGACTACATCAAGGACCGGCAGGGCTACGACTACAGCCACCACGGGCGGGCCGGGAACCCGGACACGGCCTTCGTCCCGGACGAGATCGTCGACCGCTTCTGCCTGATCGGCCCGGCGGAGGCGCACCGGGCCCGGCTGGCGGAGCTCCGCTCGCTCGGCGTCGACCAGTTCGCCGTCTACGCCATGCACGACGCCATCGAGGCCACCATCGACGCGTACGGGACGGACGTCATCCCGCACCTGTGACGCCAGTCCGCGCAGTTCCGTGTGACGTCCTGCCCGTGCCGCCGATCGTGAACCATCCTGTGCGCCTGTCTGTGAACCCGGCCGTGAACCTGCCCGTGAAGCTGCCTGTGAAGCTGACCGTGAACCCGCTTGTGAACCCGCCCCTGACCCCAACCTGAGCCCGGCCGCGGATTCGGCCGTGGCGGACGGGAGTTGTCCGTGTCCGGAACCGAAACCAGCGGCAGCAGACAGCTGCATCACTCCGACGGCCGGGTCGAACTCGGCCCGACCGACGGACAGTTGCCCACCAATGGATTCACCAGCGACGACCTGCGGCCGGTCCCGGTGGCGCGGCGCACCTGGACCACGTACAACTTCCTCGCGCTCTGGGTCGGCATGGCCCACAACATCCCGTCCTGGACCCTGGCTTCGGGCCTGGTCGCGCTCGGCATGGACTGGAAGCAGGCGGTGCTGACCATCGCACTCGCCAACCTCGTCGTGCTGGTCCCGATGCTGCTCACCGGGCATGCAGGCACCAAGTACGGCATCCCGTTCCCGGTCTTCGCCCGCGCCTCGTTCGGGCTGCGCGGCGCCAACCTGCCGGCCCTGCTGCGGGCGGCGGTGGCCTGCGCCTGGTTCGGCATCCAGACCTGGATCGGCGGTGAGGGCATCTTCCTGCTGGCCGGCAAACTGCTCGGTGAATCCTGGCGCACCGCCGGTGAGTTCGGCGGACACCCGTGGACCCAGTGGCTCTCGTTCCTGCTGTTCTGGCTGATCGAGATGGCCATCATCGCGCGGGGGATGGAGGCCCTGCGGCGGTTCGAGAACTGGGCGGCGCCGTTCGTCATCCTCGGCGCGCTCGCCCTGCTGGTGTGGATCACCGTCAAGGCGGGCGGGCTCGGGCCGCTGCTCGACCAGCCGTCCAGGCTGGGGTGGGGCGGCGGCTTCTGGAAAGTCTTCTTCCCGGCGCTGATGGGCATGATCGGTTTCTGGTCCACGCTCGCGCTGAACATCCCCGACTTCACCCGCTTCGGCGGCAGTCAGCGGGCCCAGATACGCGGGCAGGCGCTCGGCCTGCCGACCACGATGACGCTCTTCGCGTTCCTGTCCGTGCTGGTCACCTCTGGCTCCGAGGCGGTCTACGGGGTGCCGGTGTGGGATCCGATCCAGCTGGCCGCCAAGATGGAGAACCCGGTCGGCATCCTGTTCGCGCTGCTGACCGTGCTGGTCGCGACGCTGTCGGTGAACATCGCAGCCAACGTCGTGTCGCCCGCCTACGATCTCGCCAACCTGCTGCCCCGCCTCGTCGGCTTCCGGACCGGCGCGCTGATCACGGGGGTGGTCGGGATCGCGATCCTCCCGTGGCGGCTGATCTCCGACCCGCACGTGTACATCTTCACCTGGCTGGGCGTGGTCGGCGGCCTGCTCGGCACCGTGGGCGGAGTGCTGATCGCCGACTACTGGGTGCTGCGTCGCACCCGCCTCCGGCTCGCCGAGCTGTACCGGCCGGGCGGGGCGTACTGGTACGCGGCCGGTTGGAACTGGAGGGCCGTCACGGCGCTCCTGGTGGGCGGCGTGCTGGCGGTCGGCGGCTCGTACTCCACCCTTGACGCCGGTGGGGCGAAGCAGGGGCCGTTCCCGGCGGACGGCCTGATCCCCGTCCTCAAGCCGCTCGCCGATTACGGCTGGGCCGTTGGGCTCGCGGCGGCGGCCGTGGTGTACCTGGGGCTGAGCGGGCTGTTCGGGAGGGGAGTTGCGCGGGCGGGGGAGGGCTGACGGATGACGGCGAACGGCTGACAGATTTTGAAATCTGTCAGCTGTTGGCTGTCGGCTGTTCGCTGTCGTCCGTTGCCTGCCACCTGCCGCCTGCCACCTGCCGCCTGCCGGCCGCCGGTCGCTCCTCACCCGGCCGCTGCCGCCGCCCGGTCGACGGCGGCGAGGACCTTCGCGGTGCCGTCCTCACCGGCCAGGGCCGCCGCGACGGCCCTGGCGCGGGCGCGGTAGCGGGGGTCGTCGAGGGTCAGGCGGAGGGCGGTGGCGAGGCGGGCGGGGGTCAGGGTGCGCAGCGGGACGGGGCCGGGGGAGACGCCGAGCAGGGCCAGCCGGGCGGACCAGAACGGTGCGTCGAGCTGGGCGGGCACGGGGACGGTGGGAGTCCCGGAGCGGAGGGCGGCCGCCGTGGTTCCGGCGCCCGCGTGGTGGACCACGGCGGCGGTGCGGGGGAAGAGCCAGTCGTGCGGGGTGTCGCCGATGGTCAGGACGGAGTCCGAGTCCCCGGCGGCCAGTTCGCTCCAGCCGGACTGGAGGAGGAGGCGCACCCGGGCGGCGCGGGCGGCGGCGAGGACGGTGGCGGTGAGCCGCTCGGGGTCGGGGACGACCAGGCTGCCGAAGCCGACGAAGACCGGCGGCGGTCCGGCGGCGAGGAAGTCGAGCAGCCGGTCCGGGGGTGTCCAGTCCGGCCGCTCGGGCGGCCACCAGTAGCCCGCCACGTCCAGCCGGGGGTGCCAGTCGGCGGGCCGGGGCACCACCAGCGGCGAGAAGCCGTGCAGGACGGGGTGGTTGCGACGGGCCCGGGCGACGCCGAGTGGCGGCAGGCCGAGCCGCTGCCGCAGCCCGCGGACGGCCGGCCCGAAGAGCTGGTCCGTCGCGGCCTGGACGGCGTGCCCCGCCAGCAGGTTGCCGGACCGGCCGAGCGACCGGGTGCCGGTGACGGCGGGCGCGAACTCCCGGGTGGGGGAGAGGGGCTGGAGGTACAGCCCGATGCTGGGGATGCCGGCCGCCTCGGCGGCGACCTGGCCGAGCGCGCTGGTGGTGCTGGTGGTCAGCAGCAGATCGGTGCCGAGCGCCGTGGCATCGGCGATGCCCTCGCCGAGTGCCGGCATGAACCTCCTGGCGAGCCGCAGGAGTTGCAAGATTCCACTCGGTCCGGTGCCGGCCCGCAGCAGGCGCCGCCCCTCGGCGGAGGCGAGTTCGGCGCGCGGGTCGACCGGTAGCGGGCGGAACTCCAGCCCGGCGGCCCGGACGGGCCCGGCGAAGGTGTCGTGGGTCGCGACGGCCACCTGATGTCCGGCCGCCCGCAGGCGGACGCCGAGCCCGGTGAAGGGGGCCACGTCGCCCCGTGAGCCGGCGGTGGCGATCAGGATGCGCATGGTCGCAGTATTTCGGCGTCGGCGGCGGGCAGGAAGGGCGCCACGCGCGGGGGCGGTCCGGCCCCGCCGACCGGTATCGAATGCCGGCCTGCAGGTGGCGGGCGCCGTGGCTGACCACGTGGCGGACCCCGTAGCTGCCGCCGTCCGATCCCTGCGGTGGGCCGGGCGGCCGAACCGGGCGGCGGAACCGGGTGGCGGGCGGAGGCGTCCTTCCGGGCAGAGCGCACGGGACGGGGCCCGGGGCGCCGCGGACGGGAGGGGATGTCGGGATGAGCATCGTCGCGTGGATCGTGCTGGGCCTGCTGGCGGGTGCGCTGGCCAAGCTGCTGCTGCCGGGGAAGGACCCGGGCGGCCTGATCGTGACCACCCTGATCGGCATCGCCGGATCGTTCGTCGGCGGCTGGATCGCGTCGCACTTCCTGCACCGCTCGGTCACCGCGCACTTCTTCGACGCCGCGACCTGGGTGTCGGCGATCGGCGGCGCCCTGGTACTGCTGATCGTCTACCGGCTGCTGTTCGGTAACTCGCGCCGCTGACGGCCGGGTTCGTTCCGTCACCGGCACCCGGGAGGCCATGGGACGGCCTGCCGTGAGGGGTTCCGCCGCCCGGAGCGGCCGCGCCCGGATGGCCGGTTCGCACCGGTCCTTCCGGGCGCTGGAACGGTGCGGGGCTCTCGTACGTCCTTCCGGTCGGACCCGGGGGCTCGACGGGGTCGTCACACCGATGACGCAAGGGGCGGCGGATGAGCTGGATGGCGTGGATCGTGCTGGGCCTGGTGTCGGGGACGCTGGCCAGGATGGCGATGTCGAGGGGTGAGCGCGGCCTGATCGGCAGCACCCTGATCGGGATCACCGGCTCCTACATCGGCACCTGGATCGTCTCGAACTGGATGCACGGGGCGGTGCAGGTGAGCTTCCTCGACATCACGACCTGGGTGTCGGCGATCGGCGGCGCGATGGTCCTGCTCCTCGCCTACAAGGTGTTCCGCTTCATCACCCGCCGCTGACCACCGGCCCGCGGCCGGCGGCCCCGGACGCCCCGGACGCCTCGGCGACCCAGTCCGGGAGCGACTCGCGGGCGGCGAGCCAGCCGGGCGGTACGTCCGCGAGTCCGGTCCGGGCGGCGACCACGCCGGCGGCGATGGCGCAGGTGGTGTCCTTGTCGCCCCAGCCCTCCAGGGTGTGCCAGACGGCCTCGGGCAGCGAGTCCAGGTGCCCGGCCGCGGACCAGAGGGCGAACGGCACGGTGTCCGGGGCGGAGATCAGCGTCCCCGAGCCGAGCACGGTGGCGGCGTGCCGGACGCTGGTGTGCCCGGGCAGCCGGGCGGCGATCCGCAGCCCGGAGCGGACCTCGCAGTCCGGCAGCCGTCCGGCGACCTCGGTCAGCAACTCGGCCCGGCCGGGCGGGCTTCCGCCCCGGCTCCGGACCGCCAGCGCCGCCGCGAGGGCGACCGCCACCGCGCCGGCGACCGCCTCCGGGTGGAAGTGGGTGGTGAGCGCCTGCAGTTCGGCCTGCCGAACCACCGTGTCGAGGTCGTCGGCGAACCAGGCCCCCAGCGGGGCGACCCGCATCGCGGCGCCGTTCCCGTGCGAGCCCTGACCCTCGAACTGGCCCGCGGTGATGGCGCGCCAGTCTCCGCCGGCGCCGATCCCGCGCAGGACCCGGTGCATCGACGGGCCGTACTTGCGGCCGTACTCGCGGGCGTACTCGGCGGCGAACTCCCGGGCGAGCGCGTCCGGCCGGACCTCTCCCGCACCGAGCAGGTGGCGGACCAGCACGAGCGCCATGGCGGTGTCGTCGGTCCAGTGCCAGGGCGCGCGCCGGACCAGGCGGGCGGCCAGCGCGGCGGGTGCCTCGTCCGGCGGGACCGAGAACCAGCGGTCGCCGAAGGCATCGCCGAGGGCGAGTCCCTCCAGGCTGTCCAGGACCGGGCGGGCCGCACGCATGTCATCCTCCGAGTGAGATCAACTGTGCGCGGCAGTCTGCCCGACGGGCGGGGCGCCGGCGAAAGGATTTCCCGCCGCTCGCCGGCGCCCCGCGTACTGACGTACCGTCACTTCACCTTCAGGCCACCGAGGACGAGCTTCCAGACGGCCTCGAACCGGTCGTCGACCCCGGGCGTGGACCAGGTGGACGCGTAGGCCGGGTCGTGGAAGGGGCCGGTGGCGTCGAAGACGGCGCGGGCGGTGTTGCGGATGTGGGCGAGCTTGAACTCCTTGCGCTCCGTGCCGTCCGTGACGATCTGCGCGATCTGGTCGACCAGGGTGTCGACATGGGCGTTCACCAGGCCGCTGTTCTCCTCGACCAGCACCATGTAGGTGGCGAACAGCTCCGGGTCGTCCAGCGCCTTCTTCCGCTTGGCCGTGAACAGTGTCCTCAGCCAGCGGTGCAGCCGCTCGGAGGCGGGGCCGCCCTCGTTGGAGACGGTCGCCAGCTCGTGGTGCGCCTGGTCCAGCCAGCGCTGGGTGACCGCCTCGCGCAGCGCGGCCTTGCTGGGGAAGTGCCGGTAGACGCTGCTGTGGCTGACGCCGAGGATGCGGGCGACGTCCACGACGGTGGCCTTGGCCGGGCCGAACCGCCGGAGGACGTCCTCCGCCGCGATCAGGATCTGCTCGGCGGTGAGTGTGGTGTCCGTGGTCACGGGGAGGTCCGTCCTTTGGGTCGTGCGGTCGGGTCGTGCGTTTGGGTCGTGCGGCGTCGGCGTCGGCGCCGGTGGTGCGGTCAGTGCTCGCTGTCCAGGTGGGCCATCTGTGCGGCAGCGTACCGGTCGCCTGCGGCGGCGCCGGCGGGTACGGCGGCCTCGACGGCGGCGAGGTCGGGCCCGGTCAGCGTGACGTCGAGCGCGCCGAGGGCCTCGGTCAGACGGTCCCGGCGGCGGGCGCCGACCAGCGGGACGACGTCCTGCCCGCGCGAGGCCACCCAGGCGATGGCGACCTGGGCGACGGTCGCGCCCCGCGCGGCGGCGATCTCGCGCAGGGCCTCGACCAGCGCCAGGTTGTGGGCCAGGTTCTCGCCCTGGAAGCGCGGACTGTGGCTGCGGAAGTCGGTGCCGGCGAGGGCGCGTTCCCGGTCCCAGTGGCCGCTGAGCAGGCCGCGGGAGAGCACGCCGTACGCGGTGATGCCGATGCCGAGCTCGCGGGCGGCGGGCAGGACGGCGGCCTCGATCGAGCGGGAGAGCAGCGAGTACTCGATCTGGAGGTCGCTGATCGGGTGGACGGCGGCGGCCCGGCGCAGGGTGTCGGCGCCGACCTCGGAGAGTCCGATGTGGCGGACGTAGCCGGCCTTCACCAGGTCGGCGATGGCGCCGACGGTCTCCTCGATCGGGACGTCCGGGTCCAGACGGGCCGGGCGGTAGACGTCGATGTGGTCGGTGCGCAGGCGGCGCAGGGTGTAGGAGAGCGCGGTCTTGGTGGCGGCGGGGCTCGTGCTGTAGCCGAGCCACTGGCCGTCGGGGCCGCGCTGGGCGCCGAACTTCACGCTGATCTGCACGCTCTCGCGGTCGCGGCCGCGCAGCGCTTCGTGGATCAGCAGCTCGTTGTGGCCCATGCCGTAGAAGTCGCCGGTGTCGAGGAGGGTGATTCCGGCGTCGAGGGCCGCGTGGATGGTGGCGATGCTCTCGGCCTCGTCGGCCGGGCCGTACAGGTCGGACATGCCCATGCAGCCGAGGCCGAGGGCCGAGGTGACCGGCCCGGTGGTGCCGAGGGTGCGCTGGGCGGGGCGGGTATGCGGGGACACGGGGACTCCAAGGGGCGGGTGCGGCGCCGGGAGGCGGGGGCAGGGTGGCCCGGATCCCACTGTGGCACGACAGCGAACAGATTTCAAAATCTGTTCGCTGTCGTCTGTTATCTGAAAGTTGAACTCTGTCTGTTGTCATTTGTTCGGACGAACGCCCCCTGGATCAGCCACCCCCGCCGCAGTTCCCCGGACGGTCGCGGCACGGCTGCCCGCCGGCCGTCAGCGGGCGACCCGGCTGCGGTTCTCGTATGCGAAATCGGTGAACTCGGGGTGGCGGAGCATCCAGCCCTTGATGAAGGGGCAGGTCGCCAGCACGGCCAGGCCGCGGGCGCGGGCGTCGTCCAGGGCTGCGCGGGCCAGCGCACTGCCGATGCCCCGGCCCTCGAAGGCGGGCTCGACCACGGTGTGCGGATAGACCACCAGCTGGTCGCCGCGCAGGTACTCGGCGAAGCCCGTCGGCCGGTCGTCCTCCCAGGCCTCGAAGCGGTTGCGGGCTTCCGCGTCACGTACCGAGAGGGTCATCGAGGCTCCTCACCGCCGGAGAGTCGCGGCCGGGCCCGGCCCCGGTCCGTCATCGGGCGACCGGGGCCGCCCCGCCCGTCGATCGCCGGTCGTCCCCGTCCCCTCCGTCGCCGCCTCCGCCCGCTCCGTCCATGTCTTCTTCGCGGCGGCCGTCGGCTCACCGGCCGCGCTCCCGGCCGGCGCCCAGGCCTCGCGTCCGCCCGGCGCCCGCAGCAGGTAGGCACGGGCGGGCGGCACGTTGCGCCACACCGTGCGCTCGCCCAGGCCGTACGCCGCCTCGAACCCCCGCAGCAGCCGCACCACCGCCCGGTGGCGGGCGCCCCGGCGGGGGCCCGAGGTGAGGGTGCGCGCCGTCGTCGTGCCGAGGTACCCGAAGTACGTCAGCTCGCCGCCGGGCGCCAGCAGCCGCAGGTAGAGGTCGAGGATGTCGCGCACCCGCGCGGGCTCGAAGTTGGTGAACGGCAGCCCGGACACGATCGCGTCGTACCGCTGCGCACAGTCCTCCGGCCGGGCCCCCTCCGGCTCCGCCGAACGGGACTCCGGAAGCTCTTCGACCCGGCAGGCCGACAGCCGCAGCCCGATGCCGGGGTGGCGCGCGGCCAGGACGGGGTCCTCCCGGAGTCGCTCGGCGAACCGCGGGTTGGCCTCGACGACGTGCAACCGGTCGCCCGGGCGCAGCACTCGGGCGAGCCGGCGGGTCACCACGCCCGTTCCGGCGCCGACCTCCAGCACCGAGATCGGACGGTTCGGGCGGCTGGTGACCGGCACCACCAGCGCGTTCACCAGCTCAGGGCCGCTCGGGGCCAGCGCGCCGGTGTCGTGGAAGGTGCGCAGGGCCTCGGCGAGGAACAGCAGGCGGTCCCCGCCGACGGACGAACCGTACTGGGGGGAAAGGGACTTGGGGCCGTGGTGGAGCCGTTCACTGGTCATGCCGTCGACGTTAGGCAGCACGGGGCCGCCGCGAATCGGCCGGTCAGTGGCGCCGACCCCCGACGAAAGTCGAGGGTGTGGTTACCCGGAAGACAGAGGTGTTCCACGGTCGAGCGCCCCTAGCATCGAGCCCGAGGTACCGAACGTCGAACGTGCGGAAGGCTTTCGGAGCGGGAGAGAGGAAAGGAGGAGCGTCGTGCGCAGGAGTGTGCTCGGCTGGTACGGGCCGGACCACCGGGCCGGGACCGATACCCTGTTGCTGCTCGGAGTGCTCGGTCTGGGCATCGAGGAGGCGTTGGTCCAGTGGACGCACTCCGACGGTCCACTGCGCCTGCCGCGCACGGTCGTTGCCGCGCTCGCCGCGCTCTCGCTCGTCTTCGCCCGCCGCTACCCGGTGGCCTCGGCCGTGCTGCCGGTGCTCACCGGCGGGTCGTTCAACCGGGCCTTCCCCGGCCTGTTCAGCGTCTTCCACCTCGCCTACCTGGGCCGGACCGGCCCGGCGGTGGCGGGCGGCGCGGCCATCGTGGTGGGCAGTGCGGCGGGTGCGGATTCGCTGATCGGCTGGGCCGGCACCGCCGGGTCCCAACTCCTCGTCCAGGCCGCCGTCCTGGCGGTCGCCCTGTGGCTGCACGGCAGACGGGTGCTGATCCGCACCCTGCACGAGCAGGTCGACGCGCTGCGCCGCGAGCGCGAGCTGCGTGCCGACCAGGCCCGAGCCGCCGAACGCGCCCGGATCGCCCGGGAGATGCACGACGTGCTGGCCCACCGGCTCAGCCTCCTGGTGCTGCACGCCGGGGTGCTGCGCGACCAGGCCAGGGCCGGCACCGTCGCCGCGGACACCGACCGCCTCACCCACCGACTCGAACTGCTGCGTACCACCGCCGCTCGATCGCTCGACGATCTGCGCGACGTCCTGGGCGCGTTGCGGGCCGACCCTCCGGCCCCGCACGCAGCGGGAGGCGATCCGCCGGTGCCGGCCGAGGCCGGGAGCGTCCCGGCGCCCGCCCTGCGCGACCTCAACGAGCTCGTCGGCGAGGCAACCCAGGCCGGCCAACGGGTCGAACTCGCCCTCTCGGGAGACCCGGAGACCATCCCGACCACCCACCGGCTGGCCGTGCACCGGCTGGTCCAGGAGGCGCTGACCAACGCCCGCAAGTACGCGCACGCCGCGCCCGTCACCGTCCGGGTCGGCTACGGGGCGCCGGCGACGACGGTCGAGGTCCGCAACGGTCCGGGCGAGGCGATGCCGGACGGGCCGGGTGCCGGCGGCGGGTACGGGCTGGTCGGGCTGGCCGAACGGGTCGAGGCCCTCGGCGGCCACCTCGACGCCGGTCCGGAGGGTGGCGGCGGCTTCCGGCTCTCCGCCCGGTTGCCCGCGCCGGACCGCCCGCCGCAGCTGGTGCCCGACCCGGCTCCCGCCCCGGGCGAGGGTTCGCCACCACCACCGGGGCGCGCGCCGTCGGACCCGGCGCGGGCGTCTCCGGGGCCGCGGCAGGGGCCGGGGCAGGGACAGGGGGGATCCGGACAGGGGAGACCCGGGCAAGGAATAAGAGGGGCACGGCAGTCGCAGGAAGAAGTGCAAGGGGCGCAGCACCCGGAGCGATCCACGGGACCGGAGCGATCGACGGGACCGGAGCAGCCGATGGAACCGGAGCGATCGATGGAGCCGGAGCAGGAACCGAAGCAGCAGCCGAAGGGTGCCGCATGATCCGAACAATGGTGGTCGACGACGACGCGCTGGTTCGCCTCGGCCTGGTCGACCTCCTGGCCCAGGACCCGGCACTCACCGTGGTCGCCGAGGCCGCCGACGGGCTGCAAGCCGTCGAAATCGCCGGCAGCCGGCGGATCGACGTCGCGCTGATGGACATCCGGATGCCCCGGCTCGACGGGATCGCCGCCACTCGCCGGCTGCGCGAACTCCCGGACGGCCCGCGGGTCATCGCCCTCACCACCTTCGATCTGGACGAGTACGTGTACCAGGCGCTCGCGGCCGGGGCGGACGGTTTCCTGCTCAAGGACACCCCTCCCGCGGAGATCGCCCGGGCCGTCCACGTCGTCGCGGGCGGTCAGGGCATGCTGCACCCGGCGGCCGCGCGGCGGCTGATCGACCGCTACCACCGGGTCGGGGCACCCCGGTCGGTGGCCGCCCGTCACCGGGTCGCCGGGCTCACCCCGCGGGAGACCGACGTGCTGCGCGAACTCGCCGACGGCCTCTCCAATGCCGAGATCGCGGGCGTGCTCGGAATGCGCGAGAGCACCGTCAAGGCGCATGTCAGCCGGATCCTGACCGGGCTCGGTGTCGGCAACCGGGTCCAGGCGGCGCTGCTCGCACGCGATGCCGGGCTGGTGGGCGACGGTGGCTGAGGACGAACGGCGGAGAGCGACTGCGGCCGGGACCGCGCACCGGGGTTCCGGTCGGTCGCGCACGCTCGCACACATTCGTGCACGTCCGTGCCGGGCCTGCTCCCGCCGTACCCGGAGCTCTCCGCCCACCCCGGCGCCCTCCCGCCGTGCAGGGGTGCCGCCCTGTCGTGTCCGGGCGGGCAACCGAGGCACGTCGAGGCTCGGAGGGGCACACCGGGGCACGGCACCGGCCGGTGTTCACGCGGGTGTTCCCCGGACGTTCCCCCGGAGTCGGGGTGGGCGGGGCAGCGGGCTTCCCTGAGCTGCCGCGTGCTCCCGGTTCGTATCGCATGCTGAGCCGCTGTCACCCATCCGGCGTGGAATTGCCGTGCCTTGGCCGTTTGCGCTGCCGAACTCGGGCGGCGGGTCCATGGTGGAGATGGGCGCGATCCGGCGACCGCGTCCGCGCGCCGATCCAGGCCCGCGCGCCGAGCGCCCGCGCCGATCGTGGACGGGCGGCCTCCGAAGCGGGGCCCGGTACCGGCACGCTGGGAGCAGGGCCACCTCGCAGGAAACCGAACGGTTCTTCTAGGCTCACATCTCGGCTTCCCTGCGGCGGTCCGGTCATTGCGCCCGCTGCCAGGAGGCCACCGTCCACGGGGGCTCCGGGCGGACCGGGGCCCCCGGATCGAGCGAGGAGGACGCACATGCCAAGCACGTCGCCCAGCCGTTCCACCGTACTTGGGCCAGACGGGCCGATCCGGTGGGCCGCCCATCACACCGGCCGACCGGTGCGGTCCGGCCGGGCCTGGTACCCGGGTGGGAGCGGTCGGCCGGTACGGCCGCTGTATACCGGCGGTGGTCGCGGAGGCGAGCGTTGAGTCCCCAGATCGTCGGGGCGCCCGCCGTGCCGGGTGCCGCCGTGGAACCCGACCCGACGCCGGTCACCGTCCCGGCCGCCACCGACGGCGAGGCCCTCGCCGCGACCACCGCGACCACCACCACTGCCGCCACCACCGGTACCGCCACTGCTGCGGGCGCCACCACCGGTACCGCAACTGCCGCTGCGGCTCAGGCCACTGCGGGTTCGGCCACCTCGGCTCAGGCCGCCGCGGTAGCGACCGGCGCGGCGAAGACCGCCGTGACCACGGCAGCCGTCGCCAAGACCGCGGCAACCAAGACCGCAGCGGCCAAGACCACGGCAGCCAAGACCGCGGTGGCCAAGTCCGCCCTCACGAAGTCGTCCCTCGCCAAGGCGGTCGTCGCGAAGAACGCGGTGGCGACGACCGCGGTGCCGAGGAACACGGCCGGAAAGCCCACGGCGGGCCCGGCCGCCACCGCCACCCCCGGGGCCTCCACCGTCATCACGGCGCTTCCCGGTGTGCCGCAGGCGCTCGGCGCCCGGGCCCGTACCCTCGCCGGAGCAGTCCGGCGGCGCTGTGCCGATCTGGCGCGGATCGAGTCCCCCAGCGGGGACGCGCCCAGACTCGACGCCCTCGCCGAGGAGTTGGCGGCCGGCTTCCGTGCCACCGGTGCCACCGCCCGGCGTGAGCCCGGACCGGCCGGGGACCACCTCGTGCTGGAGTGGGAGGGCCGGGACGAGTCCCTGCCGCACCTGCTGATCGTCGGGCACCATGACACCGTCTGGCCGGTCGGCACCCTCGCGGACTGGCCGGTGACCGAGCAGGACGGCCGGCTCACCGGCCCCGGCGTGGTCGACATGAAGGGTGGACTCGCCGTCCTGGAGAGCGCGTTGTCGCTGCTCGCGGACCTGGGCGAGCGCCCGCACCGGACCGTCCGCCTGGTCGTGGTCTCCGACGAGGAGGTGGGAAGCCCGGACGGGCGGCGCCTGGTCGAGCGCCAGTTGCGCGGTGCCGCGGCGGTCCTGGGGCTCGAACCACCGCACCCCGACGGTCGGTTGAAGACCGCGCGGCGCGGCAGCACCCGGGTGCGGCTCACCGTGACCGGCCGCGAGGCGCATGCGGGCAACGACGCCCACGACGGGGTGTCCGCGGTCGACGAGCTGGTGGACCAGCTCGTGGTGGTGCGGGACCTCGCCGGCCAGCCCGGCACCGAGCTGAACGCCGGTCGGATCAGTGGTGGTTCGCGTGCCAACGTGGTCGCCGGCCGGGCCGAGGCCGAGTTGGGGCTGCGCTTCGCCACCGTCGAGGCGCAGCGCCGCACGCTCGACGACCTTGCCCGGCTCGCCCCGTTGCGTCCGGGCGCCCGGGTTCGTACGGAGGTGCTCTCCAGCCGTCCGGCCTGGCCCGAGCGGACCGGCAACCCGCTGCTGCGGCACGTGCGTTCGCTCGCCGCCGTGCTCGGTCAGCAGCTGGACGGCGGTCCGGCGGGCGGGGCGGGGGACACCAACCTGCCGGGCTCGCGCGGGCTTCCGACCCTGGACGGTTTCGGGGCGGTCGGTGCCGGGGCCCATGCCCGGCACGAATACATCCGGCTCGACCAGATCGCCCCCCGGATCGCGCTGCTGGCGGCGCTGCTCGCCGTTCCGCTGCCGCGACTGCGTGACCGCGCGGAGGGGTGAGGCGTTGCGGTGAGCCGCTGACGGTCGGCAGCTGACAGCTGACAGCCGACAGGCGCCGGCGAACAGATGACAGCCGACAGATAACAGCTGACAGATTTCAGAATCTGTCAGCTGTTATCTGTTTCGCACCTTGCCATCCCTCCGCCCCGCTGCGCAGAATGGTACCGACCGAACGGTCAGTCGGTTGGTTGGTCGGGTGCTCCGGCAACCGACCGGGCAGGACGGGCAGGACACGAGAGGGGACTGTGGTGACAGCAGAGGTGGCCGAGGCGGTCCCCGCGCAGACGCCGGAGGACCGGTTCGAGGCGGTCGTCGCCGCCGAGCAGCGGATCGAGCCCAGGGACTGGATGCCCGACGCCTACCGGGCCACCCTGATCCGCCAGATCGCCCAGCACGCACACTCCGAGATCATCGGCATGCAGCCCGAGGGCAACTGGCTGACCCGGGCGCCGTCCCTGCGCCGCAAGGCCATCCTGCTCGCCAAGGCCCAGGACGAGGCCGGTCACGGCCTCTACCTCTACGCCGCCGCCGAGACCCTTGGCGTCGACCGTGCCGAGCTCACCGAGAAGCTGATCTCCGGCCGCCAGAAGTACTCCTCGATCTTCAACTACCCGACCCTCACCTTCGCCGACGTCGGGGTGATCGGCTGGCTGGTGGACGGCGCCGCGATCTGCAACCAGGTCCCGCTCTGCCGGTGCAGCTACGGCCCGTACGCCCGCGCGATGGTGCGGATCTGCAAGGAGGAGTCCTTCCACCAGCGCCAGGGCTACGAGCTCCTGATGACGCTGATGCGCGGCACCGAGGCCCAGCGCCGGATGGTCCAGGACGCGGTGGACCGTTGGTGGTGGCCGTCGCTGATGATGTTCGGCCCCTCGGACTCCGACTCGCCGAACAGTGCCCGCTCGATGGCGTGGCGGATCAAACGGCACAGCAACGACGAGCTGCGCCGGCGCTTCGTCGACATGACCGTCCCGCAGGCGGAGCACCTGGGGGTCACGCTCCCGGATCCGGAGCTGCGCTGGAACGAGGAGCGCGGCGGCTGGGACTTCGGTGAGCCGGACTGGTCCGAGCTGACCAGGGTCATCCACGGCCAGGGTCCCTGCAACGCCCAGCGGATCGAACGCCGCCGTGCCGCCCACGAGGACGGCGCCTGGGTGCGCGAGGCCGCCGTCGCCTACGCGGCCAAACGCGCCGCCGAGGCTGCCCGAGCCGTCGAGGCCGCCGAAACCGCCGGAGCCGACCAAGCCCCCGGAGCCGACCAAGCCCCCGGACTCACCGAAGCCACCGAACAGGAGAACGGAAAGTGACCGAGCCCCAGGTTGGCTCCCCGGCCGGGTCCAAGGCCGGCTGGCCGCTGTACGAGGTGTTCGTGCGCCCCCGGCGTGGGCTGAACCACGTCCACGTCGGTTCGCTGCACGCCGCCGACGACCGGATGGCCCTGCTCGCCGCCCGCGACCTGTACACCCGGCGCAACGAGGGCGTGAGCCTCTGGGTGGTCCGCTCGGACGCGATCACCGCCTCCACCCCGGACGAGCGCGACCCGTTCTTCGATCCCAGCGGCGACAAGGTCTACCGCCACCCGACCTTCTACGACATCCCCGAGGATGTCCCGCACATCTGACGGGGGAGCCACCGTGCACGACCACACCACCTCCACCACCGGAACCACCACCGGCGCCGGCCCGGGCGGCGGCCAGGACGACCACGTCTACCTCAGCCTCGCCGACGCCGCCCCCGGACCCGAGGGCGAGGGCCGCTGGGCGTACGGGACGGGCTTCGCCGACCCGCTGCTCGGCGTGGACACCACGCTGCCCGCCGGTCTGGACGGCGCCGACCTCGCCGCCTACTGCCAGATGCTGGGCGACGACGCCCTGGTCCTCGCACAGCGGCTGATCGAGTGGTGCACCCGGGCGCCCGAGCTGGAGGAGGAGGTCGCGCTCGCCAACCTGGGCCTCGACCTGCTCGGCCAGGCCCGCCTGCTGCTCACCCGGGCCGGGCAGGCGGACGGCACCGGCCGCACCGAGGACGACCTGGCGTACTGGCGCGAGGAGCACGAGTTCCGCAACGTCCGCCTGGTGGAGACGTCGAACGGCGACTTCGCGTACTCGATCGCCCGGCTGTTGCTGTTCGCCACCGCGCGCGGCGCCCTGTACGAGGCGCTGAGCGCGCACCCCGACCCGGTGCTGGCCGCGGTCGCGACCCGGGGGGTCAAGGAGCTCGCCTACCACCGGGAGTACGCGACCGCCTGGACGCTTCGTCTCGGCGACGGCACGCCGTACTCGGCCGAGCGGATGCAGGCCGGGCTGGACGCGGTCTGGCCGCTGCTGGAGGAGCTGTTCACGGCGCACCCGGTGGAGCTCCGGGCGGGTGTCGACCCGGCGACCCTGCGCGAACCGGTGCTGCGCTCGCTCACCGCCGTCCTCGCCGAGGCCGGGCTGACCCTGCCGGACGCGCCGCCGCTGGCCACCGTCCTCGGCCGGGCCGGCCGGGACGGCGTGCACACCGAGGCGCTCGGCCCGCTGCTCGCCGAGCTCCAGGTGCTGGCCCGAGCCCACCCGGGGGCGACATGGTGACCGACGACGTGGCGACCCACGACGTGGCGACCGACGGCATCGTGACCGACGAGGTCGCGACGGGCATGGCGGGCACGGCGGGCACGACGGGCGCGGCGGAACCGACGACCCGCGACCTGGCCTGGGCCGTCGCCGCGGCCGTCCCGGACCCGGAGCTGCCCATGCTCACCCTGGCCGACCTGGGCGTCCTGGCCGGGGTCGAGGTGGACGGCAGCAGCGGTACCGTCACCGCCTGGCTGACCCCGACCTACTCGGGCTGCCCCGCCGTCGCCGAGATGGCCACCGATGTGGACCGCCGGCTGCGCGCGGCCGGCTACCCGGACGTCCGGGTGCGGCTGCGGCTGGACCCGCCGTGGTCCACCGACCTGATCACCGCCGAGGGCCGCCGCAAGCTCGCCGAGGCGGGCATCGCCCCACCGCGCCCGACCGCCGCCGTCGCGGCCGCGGCCGGACCGGTGGCGCTCACGCTGGGCCCGACCCGCTCCGGAGCCCCGACCACGGCCGGGTCGGGCACCGTTCCGCCCGTGCCGTGCCCGCAGTGCGGCGGGACCGACACGGAGGAGCTGTCCCGCTTCGGTTCCACCGCCTGCAAGGCGCTCTGGCGCTGCCGGGCCTGCCGCGAGCCGTTCGAACGCGTCAAGGAGATCTGAATGCCCGCCGCTTCCGCCGCCGCCGGCTCCGCCGTTCCCGCCGCCGTTCCCGCCGCCGCTGTTCCCGCGTCCGTCGACACCGGGTCCGCGACCGGCATCCGCCCCGCCCGCCGTCCGACCTTCCACCGGTTGCGGATCGACCGGGTCGAGCGGCTCTGCGAGGACGCCGTCGCGGTGACCTTCGCGGTGCCGGACGGGCTGGCGGAGGAGTACGCCTTCCGCCCCGGGCAGACCCTGACCCTGCGCAAGCTGGTGGACGGCGCCGACGAGCGCCGCTCGTACTCGATCTGCGCCCCGGTCGGCGGGCCGCTGCGGATCGCCGTCCGGGAGGTGCCCGGCGGGTTGTTCTCGCGCTGGCTGGTGCGCGAGGCGAAGCACGGCGAGGAGGTGGAGGTGCTGACGCCGTCCGGCCTGTTCACCCCCGAACTCGGGGTCCCGGCCGACCACGTGCTGCTCGCGGCGGGCTCCGGCATCACCCCGATGCTGTCGATCGCCGCCTCCGTGCTGGCCGCCGACCTCAGCTCCACCGTCACCCTGCTCTACGGCAACCGGCGCAGCGACACCGTGATGTTCGCGGACGAGCTGGCCGACCTCAAGGACCGCTACCTCGGCCGCTTCCAGCTGGTCCACGTGCTCTCCCGGGAGACCAGGGACGCCGAACTGCTCAGCGGCCGGCTGGACCCGGAGCGGGTACGCGCGCTGCTGGCGGCGCTGGTGGACGTCGGGAGCGTCGGGCACTGGTGGCTGTGCGGCCCGTTCGGCATGGTCACCGGGGCCAAGGACCTGCTCGCCGAACTGGACGTGCCGGGCGAGCGGGTGCACCAGGAGCTGTTCCACGCCGAGGACGAGCCGCTCCCGGAGCGCGACGAGGACTGGGACCGGACGGACGCCTCGGCCGACGGCGGGTCGGGCCCGCAGAGCGAGGTGACCGTCGTGCTCGACGGCCGCGGCAGCACGCTCTGCCTCCCGCGCGACCGCTCGATCCTGGACGGCGCCCAGCGCTCCCGGCCCGACCTGCCGTTCGCCTGCAAGGGCGGAGTCTGCGGCACCTGCCGCGCCCTGGTCACCGAGGGCGAGGTGGAGATGCGCCGCAACTTCGCCCTGGAGGAGAAGGAGCTGGCCGCCGGGTACGTCCTGACCTGCCAGGCCCGCCCGCTCACCGACCGGGTGACCGTCGACTACGACCGCTGAGCGAGCTCAGACGGCGGCGGGCTCCGCGACCCGGTCCGCGAGCGCCGGGTCCCCGAGGAGCTTGACCAGGTCGTTGACGGCCGCGCGGCCGGCCCGGTTGGCGCCGACGGTACTGGCGGACGGACCGTAGCCGACCAGGTGGACGCGCGGGTCGGCGGTGGCGCGGGTGCCGGTGAGGGCGATCCCGCCGCCGGGGGAGCGCAGCCCGAGCGGGGCGAGGTGCCCGACCTCGGGCCGGAAGCCGGTGGCCCAGACGATCGCGTCCACCGGCAGCTCCTCGTCGCCCCAGGCGACCCCGTGCTCGGTCAGGCGGTCGAACATCGGGCGGCGGCGCAGCGCGCCCAGCTCCTGGGCGCGCCGGAGGGCGACGGACGGGCCGAGCCCGGTCACGCCGACCACGCTGCGCACCGGCAGGCCCTGCCGGACCCGCTCCTCGACCTTGGCGACCACCGCGCGTCCGTACTCGGGGGTGAACGGTCCGTCGTGGTAGAGGGGTTCGGAGCGGGTGACCCACACCGTCTCGCCGACGGCGGCGACCTCCGACAGCACCTGGACCGCCGAGGCGCCACCACCGACCACCAGCACGCGCCGGCCCGCGAACTCCTCGGGACCGCGGTAGTCGGCGTAGTGCAGCTGGCGGCCCGCGAAGTGACCGGGGTAGTGCGGGAGGAAAGGCCGGGTCCAGGTGCCGGTGGCGTTGATCAGTGCGCGGGTGGACCAGACACCGTGGTCGGTCTCGACCAGCAGCCGGGCATCCGGTCGTTCGGACTCGGCGCGAACGGCACGCACCGCGACCGGGCGTACGACCGGGAGCGCGTGCCGGACCTCGTACGCTGCGAAGTACTCCGGCACCACCTCGCGCGCGGGGGCCCCGGGGTCCGGCGGCGGGAGTTCGGCGTCGGGGAGGTCGTGGACGCCGTGCACGGCGGCCATCCGCAGGGACGGCGAGCGGTGCGCCCAGGCACCCCCGGGGACGGCGTTGGCGTCGAGGACGACGAAACCGCCGTCGACGCCCGCCCGGTACGGGGCGAAACCGCGGCGGCCCAGGTGGTAGGCGGCGGAAAGGCCGGCCTGCCCGGCACCCACCACCAGGACGTCCACGCGTTCCGGAACGCTGTTCGTTGCACCGTAAACAGTCACGCCGCTGAAACATCGGGGGGTCGACGGCTGTTCCCGTCGTCCCGCCGGGGCTCCGTCGGCGTCCGTGGAGGAGCGAACGGTGGTCGCGAACGGGAGTGCGCGGGCGGAGGCGCGGAGGCGCGGAGGCGCGGATGTGGAGGAGCAGAGGCGCTGAGGAGCGTCAGGAGAGCGGGGAGATGACCGCGGCGGTGCCGTAGGCGCAGACCTCGGTGCCGACGTCGGCCGCCTCCGTGACGTCGAAGCGCATCATCAGGACGGCGTTGCCGCCGCGCGCCTTGGTCTGCTCGACCAGCCGCTGCATGGCCTCGTTGCGGCTCTCGACCAGGGTCTTCGTCAGACCGCGCAGCTCGCCGCCGATCAGCGACTTCAGACCGGCACCGATCTGGCTCCCGAGGTGGCGGCTGCGCACGGTCAGCCCGAAGACCTCGCCGATCACGTGGTCGACCCGGAAGCCGGGGATGTCGTTGGTGGTCACGACCAGGACGTCGGCGTTCGGGCCCTGCCCGCCGCCGTACTCGTTGATGTCAGCCATGGGACGCATCCTGCCAGTTCCTGCGTCCGAGTGACCGAGGCGTGGCCGGGCGGTGGCCGAGAACGCTTCCGGAAGCTGGTCCGGACCGGTGATCGGGGGGCCGAAAGGCCGTACCGTTAGCCCCATGGGCGAGCGAAGCGATCATCCACAGGGGCCGGGCGCGGCGGAGGACTCCGGCGCGCAGGAGATCGAGGCGACGGTGGTGCTGGGCCTGCGGATCACCGACTGGCCGGCCCTGCGCGCGGCCGCGATCAGGGCCGTCGAGGAACTGGACTTCGACGGCATCGACCCGGCCGGCCAGCGTCGCGAACTGCTGCGCGAGGTCGCCGAGGACGCCAACGCGGCGCTCGGCGCGCTGCTGCATCCGGACCGGCTGGTGGCCGCCATCCCCGGGGTCGAGGCGATGGGCGGGACGCTGGAGATCAGCGTCACGGAGGACTTCACACCGGACTTCGCCGACCTGTTCCCGCTGGAGGGCGACGAGGAGGACGGCGGCGCGGGCGCGGACTGGACGCTCACCCCGCGCACCGCCTGCCTGCTCCACGCCCAGCTGATAGGCCTGGCCGACGCCGCGTACGACGACTTCGACGAGCACGGGGACGAGGCGATCGTCGACGGCGAGGACGCGGACTGGACGGTCTTCGCCAGGCTCCCCGAACGCACCTGGCGGATGCACCGGAGCTGGCGCCGCGCGATGGCCCGGGCCTTCGACGACCTCGCCGACGACCTCGCGCTCGGCGAGTGGCCGCTGCCACGCTGCCTGGCCGAGGACGTGGCGCTGCGGATGGCACTGGTGGACGCCCGGACGCTGCTCGGCGCCCAGCCCGAGTCGGTCGCGGACATGATGGGCGACCTCCCGGCGGACCTGTACGACTACGACTGGGACGGCTGCCACGACGAACTGTTCGGGGTCTACGGTCCGGACGACGGCGATCCGGAGCTGGGGGCGGAGCAGCGCACGGAGGTTCTGCTGGCTGCCACCCACCCGGAGGGCTGGTTCCTGATGTACGAGGACGCCGAGGAGCGGGACCCGCAGCGCGGCTACCGGCGCTGACGGGGCGCTGCGCCGTAGGGCGGGCAGCGGGCACCGGGGCGCCGGGCGCCGGGTATCGGGACATTGGACGTCGGGGCGTTGGACGTCAGGAGCAGGGCGTCGGCCGCCGGTTCCGGGGCTGTCGCTCGGGCCGGGCCGAGTCGTCCGGAGCGGGGCTGGCATCCTGGACGGGTGACTGATCCTTCCGATGCCCCGACCCCCACTGCCCCGACCTCCACCGCTCCGACTCCGGCTGTGGTTCCTCCGGCTCCGGTCTCCGAGCCCCCGGCCCCTGCGGCCGACCCCGGCGAGGCCCCGGAGCGCGAGGACCGCGAGGACCGCGAGGACCGCGACGAGCGGCCGCAGTACGTGCTGCCGCTGGTCGTCCGGATGGAGCGGGCCACTCCGCCGGGCCGGACGGACGCGCTGGAGACCTCGGCCCGGGCGGTGCTCACCCTGCTGGCCGACCCCCGGGTGACCGGGGCGGACGGCGAGTGGGCGGAGCGGGTCGCGGCCTGGGAGGACGCCCGGATCCGCAAGGTGGTCCGGCGGGCCCGGGGCGGGGAGTGGCGCCGGGCGGGCGAGCTGCCGGGCCTCACGGTGCACGGCCGGGAGGCCGAGGTGCGGGTGTTCCCGCCGGTCCCGCTGGACGGGTGGCCGAAGGACCTTGCCAAGCTCCAGGTGTCCGGGACGGACCTTGAGGAGACGGCCGAGATCACGGCGCCCGAGCCGGGGCTGCCGGTGCTGTGGCTCAACCCCGAGCTGGAGATGAGCGCGGGCAAGACGATGGCGCAGACCGGGCACGCCGCCCAGCTCGGGTGGTGGCGGCTGGACGAGGCGCAGCGCAAGGAGTGGGCCGAGGCCGGTTTCGCGCTCGCGGTCCGAACGGCCTCGCCGCAGGCGTGGGAGGAACTCGTCCGCAGCGGGCTGCCGGTGGTCCAGGACGCGGGCTTCACCGAGATCGCCCCCGGGCCAACTGTTGTACTCGAAGGAGGCACGCGCTACTGCCCCACCCCGCGCCTTCGGCGCCCGTGAACGTACCAAGCTGATCCCCGAACAGACATTGGCCAGGGACACCTGGGTGCAGCGCAGGAGCGGGATCCGGTGTTGGAGCGGTTGGGGTAGCCGGCTGGATCGGGCTGCCAGAGGCTTTTGCCGTGCCCGCAGCCGCAGGAGCTGCCCTCGTGCGGATGCCGGCCGCAGTTGCAGCAGTGGTGGTGATCGCCATCCTGGCCTGCGCGGACGTGGCCGCCGGACGCAGGATGTGGGCCGGCCTCGGAGCCCGATCTCGGAGGTGGCCGGTTGGGCTGGTACGGAAGGAAGGAAAGAATGAATTAATCCGTGCCGGCTCAGTCGTCGTTCGTGGCTGCGAAGGTCAGGTCCGGGGCCGGTCAGTCCTCGGGCGGGGGCGTCGGGCGGGGCCGTCAGGGCGCCGGGCTCTCCGCGCCCTCGACGTCGGCGAGCAGTTTGCGCAGGAGCCCGTCCAGGGTGGCCCGTTCCTCGCCCGAGAGGGCCGAGAGCAGCGCGGTCTCGTTGGCCGCGTGGTCGGTGAAGGCGGCGTCCACGAGGGCGCGTCCGGCCGCGGTGAGGGCGATGCGGACGCTGCGCCGGTCCGCCGGGTCGGTGCGGCGTTCCACCAGGCCCGCCGATTCCAGCCGGTCGATCCGGCTGGTCATGCCGGCCCGCGACATCAGCAGCAGCGCGGCGAGTTCGGAGGGCATCAGTTCGTACGGCGCGCCGGAGCGGCGCAGGGTGGCGAGAACGTCGAACTCGCCGCGCTGGAGGCCGTGTTGCTTGAACACCTCTTCGACGACCCGGCCCGCGAGCAGCGCGAAGCGGCCGAGGCGGCCGACGGTGCCGACCGCCGCCAGGTCGAGGTCCGGGCGCTCCCGGCTCCACTGGTCGAGCATGACGTCCACGTGATCCATGGGGGCATGTTATTCGATGGGAGATAGTTAGACGTAGTACTATCAGCTAGGGAACTATCGAAGCGCTCACTGTGGGGAGAGGCCAATGACGTTGATCGGACCGGAAGCCGTGGTGGTGCGGGGCGACGAAGCCGAGACCGTCGGAATGCTCGGCGGCAAGGGGCGGCTGCTGGCGGACTCCAGCGCCACCGGCGGCGCCCTGAGCACCCTGCGCGTCACGCTGGGGCGCGGCAAGGACGGCGCCACTCCGCACTACCACGGGGGCTCCTCGGAGCTGTTCTTCGTCGTCGACGGCTCGGCCCAGGTGCTGGTCGGGAACGAGGTGGTCACCGCCCGCAGCGGCGACCTCGTGGTGGTGCCGCCCCATCTGCCGCACGCCTTCGCGGCGGCGCCGGACTCCGGGGCGGACCTGCTGATCGTGATCACCCCCGGGGTGGAGCGCTTCGACTACTTCCGCCTGCTGGAGCGCATCCGCGCGGGCGAGGCGACGGTCGAGGAACTGCTCGCCAAGCAGGACCTCTTCGACAACCACTTCCTGGAGTCGCCGAGTTGGCGCGACGCCCGGGAGGAAGCCGCCCGGTCCGAGCCGTAGACCGCCCGGCACCGAGCCCGGCCCGACACCAGGGAAGGAACCCCGTGACCGACACCCGCACCATCACCAACCCGCCCGGCCTGCACGACCCGACGCCGTTCGGCTACAGCCACGCCGCCTCCGCGCCCGGCGAACCGGTGTTCATCGGCGGCCAGTACGCCTCCGACGCCGGCGGTCAGGTCGTGCCCGGCGACTTCGCCGCCCAGGTGGAGCTCGCCCTCGCCAACCTGCGCACCGCGCTCGCCGGGGTCGGCCTCGGCTTCGAGCACGTGGTCCGGCTCGGCTCGTACGTCGTCGACCACGACCCGGAGAAGCTGGCCGTCCTCGGCAAGGCCCTGGCCGGGGCCTGGGGCGACCGGCTGCCCGCGCAGACGCTCAGCGGGGTCGCCTCGCTCGCCCTGCCGGGGATGCTCTTCGAGATCGACGCGGTCGCCGTCCGGCCGACGGCGGGGGCGGCGGGCTGACCCACCCGCGCGCAGGGGTCCCACCGGTCGGTGGGACCCCTCGCCGTACCGCCGCCGTTCGAGCCGGCGCGGACCGCTCACATGGCCCGGTTCGCCGCGCACAGCCGGCGTTCCACGGTGTCGGGGCCGTCGCCGAGGAACAGCACCCGCAGGAACGGGCCCTCGTCGTCCACAGATGCACGCCGACTGCTGCACGACGACTCCCTGGCCGCCGCAGACCGGGTTGATGCGGATCCCAGATGCTTCCGCGACCTGCCGGTCAACCGCGAGGCGCGCGTTCCCGGCAGTCGCATGCTTCCGGCGGGTCTTCTTGGAGGGGGTGGGGACGGCACTCCCTCTGCTGGGCAAGGCGGGTAGGTGTCCCCGCAACGGTGTGACCCCGCCCCGACCTGTCCGTTGGACGGGCGCTGGTGGGCGGTGGTCACCAGGGGCTCGGCTCGCGGCTTTCGGCAACCGCCGCCCGGAGAACCAATACCGGGAATCAGGCCGCGACGAGCTCCTTCTCGCGGGCCGGTGTCTTGACCTTGGGCTTCTTGTTCGGCAGCGAGAGCCGGAAGACCTTGTGCCACGCGGAGAACACCTGCTTGGGCAGCGGCCCGGTGACGTACTCCAGCTCGTACTTTTCGAACAGCGCGCGCACCTTCACCGCGACTTCGGCGTACCGGTTGCTCGGCAGGTCCGGGAACAGGTGGTGCTCGATCTGGTGAGACAGGTTGCCCGTCATGAAGTGCATGGCCCTGCTGCCGCTGATGTTCGCCGAGCCCATCATCTGGCGCAGGTACCACTGGCCGCGCGTCTCGCCCTCGACCGACTGGCGCTCGAAGACCTGTACGCCCTCGGGGAAGTGCCCGCACATGATCACCGAGTGGGACCAGATGTTGCGGACCAGGTTCGCGGTGAACGTGGCGGCGAGCGTGGTGAGGAACGACGGGCCCGACAGCAGCGGGTGGATCACGTAGTCCTTGAGCACCTGCTTGCGGATCTTGCGGCCCACGGCCTTGGCCCGCGCGCGGAACTCCGGGTTCCTGCGGCGGCGCTTGTGCAGGTTCTTGCCGAGTTCGAGGTCGTACGCTGCGATGCCGTACTCGAAGAAGCAGGCGTTGACGAAGTTCCACAGCGGCTGGCCGAGGTGGAGCGGGTGCCACTTCTGGTCCTCGTCGACGCGCATGATGCCGTAGCCGAGGTCGTTGTCCTTGCCGATCACGTTGGTGTACGTGTGGTGCAGCTCGTTGTGCGAGTGCTTCCACTGCTCGGACGGCGAGACGTGGTCCCATTCCCAGGTGGTGGAGTGGATCTTCGGGTCCCGCATCCAGTCCCACTGGCCGTGCAGGACGTTGTGGCCGATCTCCATGTTCTCCATGATCTTCGCCACGGAGAGGCCGGCGGTGCCGAGCAGCCACGCGGGCGGGAAGATCGAGAACAGCAGCACGCCCCTGCTGGCCAGTTCGAGCTTGCGCTGCGCCGAGATGACCTTGCGGATGTACGCGGCGTCCTTCTCGCCCCGGTCGGCGAGCACCTCGTCGCGGATCGCGTCCAGCTCGCGGCCGAGCTCCTCGATCTGCTCGGCGGTCAGGTGGGCGGTGGGGTCGATGGCGGTCAAGGTGCCTACCGTTCGATGTCGCAGGGGCCCGCCGCGGCGGACACACAGGTCTGGATGAGGACACCCGGCTCGGCCTCGGTGATCTCGCCGGTGCGCAGGTCGCGGACGGCGCCCGCCTTGAGCGGCGTGACGCAGCCGAAACAGATGCCCATGCGGCACCCGGAGGGCATGAGCACGCCGGCCTCCTCGCCGATGTCCAGCAATGGCGTGGCGCCGTCCGCGTCGACGGTCTTGCCGGTGGCGCTGAACGTGACCTCGCCGCCGTTGCCGTCGCCGGCGACGACGATGCGGGGGCGGAAGCGTTCGGTGTGCAGGCGCTCCTGGACGCCGTTCTCGGTCCAGTGCTCCTCTGCGGCATCGAGCAGGCCCGCAGGCCCGCAGGCCCAGGTCTCGCGCTCGGCCCAGTCGGGCACGAGTTCGCCGAGACGGGCGATGTCGAGCCTGCCGTCTGTGTCGGTGTGCACCTCGGTGAGGCGCAGCTTCTTGTCCGCGACCAGGCCGTGCAGTTCGTTGCGGAAGATCACGTCTTGCGGCTGTGGTGCGCAATGGACCAGGACGACGTCGTCGACCTCGGTGTCGCGCAGCATGCCCATCACGGGCGTGATGCCGCTGCCGGCCGTCAGGTAGAGCACCTTGGCGGGCTTGGCATGCGGCAGCACGAAGTCACCGGTCGGCTGGTCGAGCTGGATCAGCGTGCCCGGTGTCGCCCTGTGGACGAGGTGGCTGCTGACCTTGCCGTCCGGGATCGCCTTCACGGTGATCGTGATGCGGCCGTCCCGGCGGTCTGTCGGTGAGGTGATGGAGTAGCCACGCCACAGGCGCCTCCCGTCGACGTCGACCCCGATCCGCACGTACTGACCGGCTGTGTGGCCGCGCCAGCCCCGTCCCGGCCTGATCACGATGGTCGCTGCGTCAGCCGTCTCGGGGTGCACGGCCTCGATGCGCCCACGCAGGTCGGCGCCAGCACGCAGCGGGCTGACCAGGTCGAGGTAGTCCGACGGCAGCAGCGGCGTCGTGACCATCTCCAGCAGCTTCCATGCCCTGCTGCGGAGGGCTGCACTCGTCATGACTCCAGCTTGCTGCGCCTCAGGGCGTAAAGTCCTGACCGTAGGACGTGAATCTGGTCGGCTGAATTGTTCGTAGGGAACAAAAACGTGAGCCATGCAATCAGGAGGGCCGCCGAACTGGGCCTGGATGAGACGACGGTCACCGCGCTTCGGGCCGCGCTGACGGCCACCGCCGACGAGGTCGTCCAGGCGATCATTGACGAGGTCCCGCCCTATGCCAACGCGCTTTCGGGCCGCATGGGCGGCACCATCCGCCGGGCCGTCCGCACCACCCTGGGGCACTACCTGGACCTCGCGAGCGGGAACGCCACGACTGGCGACGCCGGTGACGCGGCCTACGAGCTCGGCCGCGGCGAGGTGCGCGACGGCCGCTCGATGGACGCCCTGCTCAGCGCCTACCGCGTCGGCGCCCGCGTGGCCTGGCGATGCCTGGCAGCGGGTGCCGTACCCGCAGGTCTGCCCGCCGCCGAGGTCGCCAAGTTCGCCGAGCTGACCTTCGCCTACATCGACGAGCTCTCCGCCGCGAGCGCCGCGGGCCATGCCGACGAACTGGCCGCCCGGGGCAGGGCCCACGAGCGCCACCTGGAACACCTGGCCCGCGACCTCCTCGCCGGCGCGAGTCCGGACGTGCTGCTGGCCGCTGTTCAACGGGCCGGGTGGCAGCCCCCGGTTTCGCTGACCGTGGTCCTGCTGCCCGCCGCCCAGGCCCGGCCTACCTACCGCGTGCTCGACCCGGGCACTCTCGTCCTCGACGATCTGCCGGACGCCACCGGTGTGCTGCTCGTCCCCGATGCCGACCGACCGCACCTCTTGCGGCAGCTGACCGGCCGCACCGCCGTGGTCGGCCCGGCACGGCCATGGACTCGTGCGTCCGCCTCGTACGCCCGGGCCGTACGCGCGCGATCCCTTTCCGCTGAGATTCGCGACACCGAGGACCACCTGCCCGAGCTGGTGCTGAGCGCGGACGTGGACGCGTTCGCAGACCTGCGTGCCCGAGCCCTCGCGCCGTTGCGGGCCTTGCCTGTCGCGACCGCAGAGCGGCTGGAGGAGACGTTGCGGGCGTGGCTGCTGCACCAGGGCAGGCGGGACGAGGTGGCGGCGGCGTTGTTCGTCCATCCCCAGACAGTCCGGTACCGGATGTCGCAGCTGCGGGAGCTGTTTCCGGATCTCGCCTCGCCGGACCGCGTCCTTGAACTGACCATGGCGGTGGGTCTTCGGGGCAGCTGACGCGTACTTCGACCGTCCACGACTGCGTCCGCGAGCGGGCCAGGAACCATGCCTCGTTCTCGGTGTCCGTCCGGGGCCTGCACCCGGGTGCAGGCCCCGGGCGCAGGGAGATCGCGCCGGGCAGCTGCACGGTGATCGCGGAGCACCCGGCGCTGCGGTGACGGCGGGGCCGGGCGGCCGTCGGGCGGCTCTCGGGTGGCGGGCGGGCGACGGGTGGCGGCGACGAACGGCGGCGAACAGATGACGGCTAACAGATAACAGCGAACGGGTGACAGATTTTGAAATCTGTCATCCGTCATCTGTCATCCGTCCGCTGTTCCCCGTCGCCCGTCAGCTCGGCTCGTACCGCCGCATCGCCCGCAGCCCGCCGTAGACCGCCAGGGCGGTCCAGAGCGCCATGATCAGCAGCCCGGTCCAGTGGCCGTAGTGGACGCCCGGCTCGGGCTGGGTGCGCATCGCGTACAGGCCGGCGCGGTCGGGCAGGAACTGGCCCAGTTCGCGGACGCCGGGGATGGCGGCCAGCCAGGTGGTGCCCAGGAACACCATCGGGGTCAGCAGGCCGAGCGCGGCGCTGAAGTTGCCCAGCATCGCGGTCAGTCCGAGGCAGATCAGCACCATCATCGGGTGGTACAGCACGCCGGCCAGGAAGCTTCGGGGCAGGCCCGGGGTGGAGAGGTCCAGGCCGACGGTGGCGCCGACGGCCAGGAACGAGCCCGCCGTCGAGGCCAGCCCGAGCAGCAGGCCCAGCCCGGTGCCGAGCGCGAGCTTGGCACCGTACAGTCGGCCGCGCCGGGGGACGGCGGTGAGCGAGGTGCCGATCATGCGGGTGTTGAACTCCTGCCCCATCAGCAGGATCCCGAGGCAGGCCACCGCGACGTGCCCGAGGAGCAGTCCGTAGAAGATCCCCCCGGCCGGGTCCTCGCCGGCCGTGTGGTCCTTCGCCCCGTAGGCGGCGTTGACGGCCGCCGTGACGCCGACCGTCAGCGTCAGGGCGACCAGCGGGGCCGCCCACTGCGAGGGCAGGGTGGTGAACTTGACCCGTTCGGCGCGTACCGCGTCGGCCATCGTGCTCATCGTCGCTCCCATGCCCCGTCTCCCATGTCCCGTTCGCCCGTAGTCACTTGGCGCGCCGCATCGCCCGGAGGCCGCCGTACGCCGCCAGGGCGGTCCAGAGCGCCATGATCAGCAGCCCGGTCCAGTGGCCGTAGGCGATCTGCGGGTCGTCGACGTACCGCAGGGCGTACTGGCCGGCCCGGTCGGGCAGGAACTGCACCACCCGGCGCACCCCCGGGACTCCGCCGAGCAGTGGTGAGAGCAGGAAGAGGGTCGGGACCAGCAGTCCCATGGCGGCGGTGAGGTTGCCCAGCACGGCGGTCGTTCCGAGGCAGAGCACCACCACCAGCGTCTGGTAGAGCACCCCGGCGACGGCGGTGCGGACGAAGGCGGGCCCGTCCCAGTCGGCGGGGACGGAGGCCGCGTACCCGGCGAAGGCGCTCGCCGTGCCGACGGCGCCGACCGCCAGGCCGACCAGTGCGCCGAGCGTGAGCTTGGCGCCGTAGAGCCGGCCGCGTCGCGGGACGGCGGTGAGCGAGGTGCCGATCATGCGGGTGTTGAACTCCTGCCCGATCAGCAGGATGCCGAAGCAGGTCAGCGCCGCCTGGCCGAAGTTGAGGCCGTAGAAGTCGCCGGCACCTGGGTCGTCGGTGATGTTGTGGTCCTTGCCGCCGAGGGCCGCGCCGACGGCGGCGGTGACGCCCGCGGTGAGCGCCAGGGCGAGCAGCGGGGTGATCCAGAGCGAGCGGAGCGTGGTGAGCTTGATCCACTCGGCGCGCAGGGCGTTGACGGCAGGGGACCCGGAGGACGTCACGACGGATGTCGCGGCGGATGCCACCGAGGGTGTCGCGGCGGACGTCACGGCAGGGGGCGAGGCGTTCACGCGGCGGCCTCCGCACGGTACTCGACGCTGTCGGCCGTCATCCGCATGAACGCTTCCTCCAGGGAGTCCTGTTGCACGGCGATCTCGTACAGCACCACGCCGTCGGCGGCGGCGAGCGCGGCGATCCGCTCGGGATCGGTGCCGCTCACCTCCCAGGCGCCGCCGGCGACTTCGATGGCGTCGAGGCCGTGTCCGGGGTCGCGGAGCAGGGCGGCGAGCTTGGTCGGGTCGACGGCGCGGACCCTGATCCGGGTCCGGCCGTGGCGGTCGATGAACTCGGAGGTGGCGGCGTCGGCCAGCAGCCGGCCGCGCCCGATCACCACCAAGTGGTCGGCGGTGAGCGCCATTTCGGTCATCAGGTGGGAGGAGACCAGCACCGCCCGGCCCTCGGCGGCCAGATCGCGGAGCAGCGTGCGGATCCAGCGGATGCCTTCCGGGTCCAGGCCGTTCACGGGCTCGTCCAGCAGCAGCACCGGCGGGTCGCCGAGCAGTGCGGCGGCCACCCCGAGACGCTGGCGCATGCCCAGCGAGAAGCCCCGGATCCGCCGTCCGGCCGCGTCCGCCAGACCGACCTGGCCGAGCACCTCGTCCACCCGGCGGGCCGGCAGCCCGTTGGTCGCGGCGAGCCAGCGCAGGTGGCCGTGCGCGGTCCGGCCGCCGTGCAGTGCCTGGGCGTCCAGCAGCGCTCCGACCGTCCTCAGCGGGTCGGGCAGTTCGACGTAGGGGCGGCCGTCGACCAGGGCGTGCCCGGCGGTCGGCCGGTCGAGACCGAGGACCAGGCGCATGGTGGTGCTCTTGCCGGCGCCGTTCGGGCCGAGGAAGCCGGTCACCACGCCGGGTCGCACCTCGAAGGTCAGGTCGTCGACGACGCGCCGGCCGTCGTACTCCTTGGTCAGGCCCTGGATCTCGATCACGGCCCGCTCCCCTCGTCTCGTCGTCTTGGCGGTATCCGCCGGTGCTCGCTGTGGTCGGCCCCGGGCGGTGGCTCCATTCGACCGGAGCGGGCCGGTGCGGCGGATCCCGCCGGGGCGGGGAGCCGGCTCCCTCCCGGGAGGGAGATCGCGGGCGACCGGAGCGGGAGCCGGGAGCCGGGGGCGGACTGGCAGGATGGCCCGATGTCCAAGATCGCAGTGCTGAAGAGCGCGGTGTCCGTGACCGCGGCGCCGCTGAGCGCGGTGTCCGGGCTCTTCGCGCCGCTGGTGGCCGGCGCCACGTACGCACGGATGCTGCACCTGCTGGTGGGGTGGTTCTTCGCGGGCATCGTGCTGATGGTCTATCCGGGGACGTACCACGAGGGCCTCGGCGAGATCCTGATGGCGGGCGTCTCGGTGGACGTCGTGCTGCTCGCGCTGGCCGCGCTCATACCGGCTGCGCGCCGGGCCGAGGGAGTGCAGGCGCGGCTGCTGCTGGTGCCCGACCGCGAGGAGGACATCGCCGCCGAGCCCTCCCGCACCTGGGCCGACCGGCGGCGGACGGCCGGCTGGCTGATCGGGCGGGTCGCGCTGGGTTCGGCGGTCGGGTTCCCGCTGGTCTTCGGGATCACCGGGGCCTTCGACCGGCTGACCGGCCCGGACGCTCTCCGGTACCTCCCGTTCGTACCGTTGGCGGTCCTCGGCTTCGGCTGGTTCCTGGTGTGCGCGGGCCGCCTCCAACTCGCCATGGCGATACGGCTGCTGGGCTCCTCCCCGGCCGAGCGGCTGGCCGAGGCGGAGCTGCGGGCCGAACGGCTCCTGGAACGCAACCGCTTGGCCCGCGAGCTGCACGACTCGATCGGCCACGCCCTGACGGTGACCGTCCTTCAGGCGGGCGCGGCGCGCGAGGTCGGGGACCGGGACTTCGTCGCCAAGGCGCTCGAAGTCATTGAGGAGACCGGTCGGCAGGCCATGGAGGACCTCGAACGCACCCTCGTGCTGCTGCGCGAGACCCCGGCCGGGGCGAACGGCGTGGCCACCGAACAGCCCGGGATCGACCAGCTGCCCACGCTGTTCGACACCGCCAGGGCGGCCGGCAGCCCGGTGGAGGCGCGGGTCGACGTGAAGCCCGGCACCCTGCCCGGGGTGCTCTCCCGCGAGTCGTACCGGATCGTCCAGGAGGGCGTCACCAACGCGCTCAAGTACGCACCGGGCGAGCCGATCGAGATCCGGATCGCCGTGCGGGACGGCCGGTTGGAGCTGCGCTGCGCCAACCGGCTGCCCGGCGCCGGACGTTCAGCGAACGGAGCGGCGCGGCTTCCGGCGGGCGGGGCAGGCGGGGCGGGCCGGGGTGCGACGCGCAAGGGCGGAAAGGGACTGCGTGGAATCCGCGAACGCGCCACGCTGCTCGGCGGGGAGGCGGAAGCGGGGCCTTCGGTGGCGGGCAGGGTAGTGGTGGGAACGGCGGCAGGGACCGCGACGGGGACGGCCGGGCCGATCGAGGAGGGGAGCGGGGAGTGGGTGCTTGCCGTGCGCCTGCCCCTACGCTTGGGCTCGTGACGAACGATCTTGCGATGGCAGGTCCGGCCGGAGGAGCCGCCGGGATGACGGACATCCTGCTCGCCGACGACGAGGAACTGGTCCGGGCCGGTCTGCGGGCCGTCCTGGAGGCGCAGGGGGACCTGCGGGTGGTCGGCGAGGCGTCCGACGGCGCGGAAGCGGTCGCCCTGGCCCGCGCGTTGCGTCCGCACGTCGTGCTGATGGACGTCCGGATGCCGGTGCTGGACGGCCTGGCCGCCACCCGTGAGCTGCTGCGCCCCGGCGCACCGGGTGAGCGCCCGCCGCGGATCCTGGTCGTGACCACCTTCGAGAACGACGACTACGTCTACCAGGCGCTGCGCGCGGGCGCGGACGGCTTCCTGCTCAAGCGCACCCGCCCGGCCGAGATCGCCCAGGCGGTACGGCTGGTGGCGGCGGGCGAGTCGCTGCTGTTCCCGGCCGCGATCCGCCGCCTGGCGGCCGGGCACGGCAACCCGACCGCCCGTGCGGCGATGGAGCGGGCGGCGCTGACCGAGCGCGAGGCGGAGGTGCTGCGGCTGGTCGCGCGCGGCCTCAGCAACGGGGAGATCGCCGAGCGGCTGTTCCTCGGCGTGCAGACCGTGAAGACGCACGTCAGCAGCGTGCTGGCGAAGCTGGGCGCGCGGGACCGCACCCAGGCGGTGATCGCGGCGTACGAGTCGGGGTTCGTCGAGCCGGCGGAGTGATCGCGTCGGGGTGAGACCGCGCCGGAATGACCGCGTCGGGGTGACTGCGCCGGGGGCGCCGGAGTGAGATCGCCGTGGGGCGTCAGGCCGGGTAGGCGTGCGTCTGGGTGGCCTTGACCGAGGCCCAGACCGCGGCGCCGGGCGTCAGCTCCAGCTCGGCGACGGCGGCCGGGGTGAGGTCGGCGGCCATCGGCACGTCGCCGGCGAGCTCGGCGCGGACCCGGTCGCCGTGCAGTTCCAGCCCGGTGACCTCGGCCTTCCACAGGTTGCGCGCGCTGGTCTGCGGGCGCTCCCGGTACAGCGTCACGGCGGAGGGCGGGAAGGCGACGAAGGCCGGGCCGTCCAGCTCCTCGGCGGTGGCCAGGACCGCCCCGTCCGGGAGCGTGACGCGGGTGCCCTCGGCCCGGCCCTGGTACAGGTTCAGCCCGACCAGCCGGGCGATGTAGTCGGTGCGCGGGTGCCGGGCGACCTCCGCCGGGCTGCCGGACTGCACCTGCCGGCCGTCCTCGATCACCACCAGCCGGTCGGCCAGCACCATGGCGTCCAGCGGGTCGTGCGTCACCAGCACCGCCACCGCCTCGAACTCGGCCAGATGGCGCCGCAGTTGGGACCGTACGTCGAGCCGGGTGCGGGCGTCCAGAGCGGCCAGCGGCTCGTCCAGCAGGAGCAGCCGGGGGCGCACGGCGAGAGCGCGGGCGAGCGCCACCCGCTGGGCCTGGCCGCCCGAGAGCCGGCCGGGACGGGCCGAGGCGTGGTCGGCCAGGCCCATTCGCTCCAGCCAGCCGGCCGCCTCCGCGCGCGCCTCGCGCTTGGGGCGGCCCTGGCAGCGCGGGCCGAACGCGACGTTGTCGAGCGCGCTGAGGTGCGGGAACAGCAGGTAGTCCTGGAACACCACCCCGACCGGACGCTCCTCGGCCGGGGTGTGCACACGCTGCGCCGGGTCCTCCAGGAGGCGGCCGTCCAGGCGCAGATGGCCGCCGGTGAGCGGGAGCAGTCCGGCGAGGGCGCGCAGGGCGGTGGACTTGCCGGCGCCGTTGGGGCCGAGCAGCGCGACCACCTCGCCGCGGGCGGCCGTGAGTGCGAGGTCGAGGGAGAATGCGGCGCGCTCGACCCGCAGGCGGGCGTCCAGGGCGGGGCCGGGGCGGCTGTCGGTCTTCATCGGGATGGCGTCCAGGTGTCCAGAGTGCCCGGGAGGTCGAGCGGGTCCATCGGGTCCCTCGGGTCCATTGCGTCCGCTGGGTCCGCTGGGTCCGGGGGAGCGTCCGCAACGGTGTCCGAGGCCGAGCGCGCGGGCGGGGTCACGGCGTCGACAGCCAGCGGTCGCGCAGGCCGACCAGGACGGCGACGGAGACCACCAGCAGCACCAGCGACAGCGCGATCGCCGCCTGCGGGTCGGACTCCATGGCCAGGTAGACGGCCAGCGGCATGGTCTGGGTGCGGCCCGGGAAGTTGCCCGCGAAGGTGATCGTCGCGCCGAACTCGCCGAGCGCCCGTGCCCAGGCCAGGACGGCACCGGCGGCGATCCCCGGGGCGATCAGTGGCAGGGTGACCCGCCGGAACGCGGTCAGCCGGGAGGCGCCCAGGGTCGCGGCCGCCTCCTCGTAGCGGGGGTCGGCGGCCCGCAGCGCGCCCTCGACGCTGATCACCAGGAACGGCATCGCCACGAACGCCTCGGCGATCACGACCCCGGTGGTGGTGAACGGCAGCGTGATGCCGAAGGCCGAGTCCAGCCAGGAGCCGACGATGCCGCGCCGCCCGAGCACCAGCAGCAGCGCCACACCGCCGACCACCGGCGGCAGCACCAGTGGCAGGGTGACCAGCGCCCGGATGATCCGGCGGCCCGGCAGCTCGGTGCGGGCGAGCAGCCAGGCCAGCGGGACGCCGAGGACCAGCGACACCGCAGTGGCCGCGGTCGCGCTGATCAGCGACAGGCGCAGCGCGTCCCAGACGGCGGGGCTGGTGAGCTGCTCGGACAGTCCGCTCCAGGGGGCCCGGATCAGCAGACCGACCAGCGGCAGGATCAGGAAGGCCAGTCCGAGCAGCGCCGGGAGCAGCAGGGTGACCGGGACGCGGTGCGTGCGTGGCCGGCGGCTTCGCGGGCGCCGCCGCGGCAGGGCCTGCGCGGGTCCTGCCTGCGCGGGTCCTGCCTGTGCGGGTCCTGCCTGTGAGGGCTCCGCCGGGTCGCCGTCGGCGGTACGGGTCGGGTGACCCTGGTCCGAGTGGTCCTGCTCCGAGTGGTCCTGCTCCGGGTGGTCCTGGTCCGGGCGGTTCGGCCCGGAGCCGGTGGTGCGGTCGCTCACGGTGCCTGGAAGCCCGCCGCGGTCAGCACCTGCTTGGCCTCGGGTGACTGGACGTACGCGACGAAGGCGGCGGCGCCGTCCTTGTTCGGGGCCTTGGCGAGGGCGGCGATCGGGTAGTCGTTCACGGCCTTGGCGGCCTCGGGGAAGTCCACGCCGTCGATCTTCGCAGCATCGGCCTGGACATCGGTCCGGTACACCAGGGACGCGTCGACCTCGCCGAGTTCGACCTTGGTGAGCGCGCCCTTGACGTCCTGCTCCAGGGTGACCGGGGTGAGGTCGAGGCCGGCGGCCTTGAGCGCGGTCTGGGCGGCGGCGCCGCACGGCACCTCCTTTGCGCACAGGGCGACCTTCACGCCGGAGGCGGTGAGGTCCTTGAGGCCCGCGATGTGCTTGGGATTGCCCTTGGGGACGGCGATGGCGAGCGTGTTCTTGACGAAGGTCGTCGGCTGTCCGCTCGCGCCGCCCGCGTCCGTCACGGTCTTCATGGTGGCCGGGCTGGCGGCGGCGAACACGTCGGCCGGGGCGCCGGAGTTGATGCTGGTGGCGAGGCTGGAGCTGCCGCCGAAGTTGAAGGTGACCTTGGCGCCCGGGTTGGCGGCCTCGAACTTCTTGCCGAGTTCGGTGAAGGTCTCCTTGAGCGAGGCGGCGGCGAAGACGGTGACGGTGCCGGAGGCCTTCGGGACGCCGCTGCCGGCGGCGGAGGCGTCCGGGGAGGTGGCCGAGGAGGCCGTGGAACCGGAGGACTTGCCGCCGTCGCTGCCGCAGGCGGTGACTCCGAGGGTGAGCGCGAGGGCCGCGGCGGCGGCGACGGCGAGCCTGCGGGTGGTGGGCGTGCGGGTGCTCATCGGTGGTTCCCCTCCAGGGTGCGCGCCGGAAGGGGCGCGAGGGACTGGCCGCAGCTGCGGCCATTACGGCGATCATAGTGCCGCATATGCGAGCGATAAATCCCCTGTCGATTTGCACAGGCGGGAGCCGGCGCGGGCCTCCGGGCTGCTGTGGGAAGGCTCAAACGGGTCCGGGGGTCACATGGCGGGGGCACTTGGCGGGGTGGGTCGTGCGGGTGTGAGGCGGGTCGCGCGGGTCATGCCGGCGGGGCCGGAAGGGGGCGCGCGGAAATTGCGTCGCGCCGTAGGTGGTCGAACGGACAGAGTGGTGGCCGTCCGTACACGCGGCCGGGTTGGTCGCAAGCACCGCCGCGGCCGAACCAAGGGGAGGAGTCCTTTCATGTCCACGCTGCGCGTCACCGCGGAGAAGCTGACCGTTCTGGAGCACCCGAACGCCGATGCCCTGGAGCTCGCGCAGGTCGGCCTCTACCGGGCGGTGGTCGCCAAGGGCATGTACCGGACCGGGGACCACGCCGTCTACATCCCCGAACAGTCCGTTCTGCCCGATGAGTTGATCGAGGAGCTCGGCTTGACCGGCAAGCTGGCCGGTGCCCGGGCGAACCGGGTGAAGGCGGTACGGCTGCGCGGCGAGCTGTCCCAGGGCATCGTCTGCCGACCCGCCGCACTCGCCGGCACCGACCTGGCCGCCGCGGCCGAGCGCGGTGAGGACTTCGCCGAACTGCTCGGGGTCGTCAAGTGGCAGCCGCCGGTGCCCACGTCGATGAGCGGCGACGTGGTCAGCGCGCCCGACCTGCTGCCCTGGGTGGACATCGAGAACCTCAAGCGCTACCCCGACGCCTTCGAGCCGGGCGAGCCGGTGGTGCTGACCGAGAAGCTGCACGGCAGCTGCTGCCTGGTCACGTACGTCGCCGCCACCGGCGAGGTGCAGGTGTCGTCCAAGGGCATCGGCGCGCAGGGGCTGGCGCTGGTCGAGGACGAGCGCAACCTCTACTGGCGGGCGGTGTGCGCCTACGGCATCCCGGCGGCCGCCGCCCGGCTGGCGGAGCGACTCGGAGCCGAGCGGGTCGGCGTCTTCGGCGAGGTCTTCGGCGAGGGCGTGCAGGACCTGGGCTACGGCTCCTCGGCGCGCACCGAGCGGCCCGGCTACGCCGCCTTCGACGTCTCGGCCGTGGTGGACGGGCAGCTGAACTGGTTCTCGGCGGCCGAACTGCTGGACGGCGAGCTGCCGTTGGTGCCGGAGCTGTGGCGCGGGCCGTTCGACCCGGAGACCGTCCTGGGGTTCGCCCGGGGCAAGGAGAGCGTCTCCGGGCGTGAACTGCACCTGCGCGAGGGCGTGGTGGTGCGGCCGGTCACCGAGCGCTGGAGCCCGGTGCTCGGCGGGCGGGCGATCGCCAAGGTGGTCAGCGACGCTTACCTGACCCGCAAGGGGGGCACCGAATACGAGTGAGACGGGTCCGGATCCGGCCGGGCAGGTCGGCCCGTCGGTGGGTCCGGGCACGGCTTCTTTCGGTGCTGACCGCCCGTCGGAAGCGGCGGCGGGCACACCCCTGTACAGAAGGAGTGCCGATGACCATCGAACTCGTCCCCGTTCGGGCCCCCGGGCTCGCGCCCGCCCCCACCTCCGCGATACCCGTCCCGGCGGGGAACCGCCTGGTCGGCTCACTGTTCGACCTCACCCGCCGCCCGCTGCGCAGCTACCTCGCGGCCCGCCGCGACCACGGCGACGTGGTGCGCTTCCAGGCCGGGCCGCCCGGGCTGCGCGCCGACTTCTACGGGGTGTTCTCGCCGGAGGGCGTCCGGCAGGTGCTGGCCGTCGAGGCGGCCAACTTCCGCAAGGAGGACCCCTTCTACGACGAGTTGCGGACCAGTGTCGGCAACGGGCTGCTGACCAGCCAGGACGCCGAATACCAGCGCCAACGACGCATGGTGCAGCCGCTGTTCACCCGGCGCCGGGTGGACGGCTACGCGGACGCGCTCGCGCAGGAGGCGCAGTCGCTCGCCGAGCGCTGGCGGGCGGTGCCCGGCGGGGTGGTGGACGCGGCGGAGGAGACATCCCGGTTCGCCCTGCGGGCGGTCGCGCGGATCCTCTTCGGTGCCGACGTGGAGGAGGCGATAGCGGTGGTGCACCGCAGCTTCCCGGTGCTCGGCGAGTACGTGAAGGAGCGCGGCTACGCCCCGGTCCGCCTCCCGCGCACCTGGCCGACCCCGGCCAACCGGCGCGGGGCCGAGGCCCAGCGGGCGCTGTACGGGGTCTGCGACCGGATCATCGCCGAACGGGCCGCGCGGGGCGGCGGCGACGAGGACGCGGACGACCTGCTCACCCTGCTCGGACGGGCCCGCGACGAGGACGGCGGGCGGCTGGACCCGGCCGAACTCCGCGACCAGGTCCTGGTGTTCCTGCTCGCCGGGCACGAGACCACGGCCACCGCGCTGGCCTTCGCGCTGCACCTGCTGGCGATGCACCCCGAGCAGCGGCGGCTAGCCCGGGAGGAGGCACGGACCGTCCTGGCGGGGCGGGCGCCGACGGCGGCGGACCTGGAGGCGCTGCCCTACATCACCCGGGTGCTGAAGGAGGCGATGCGGCTCTACCCGTCGGCGGCCCTGGGCGGGCGGCGGGCGGTCGCGGAGACCGTCATCGACGGGTACGTGATCCCGGCCGGGGCGCAGGTCGTGGTCGCGCCGCTGGTCACCCACCGGCACCCGGACCACTGGGTGGACCCGGAGCGCTTCGACCCGGACCGCTTCCTCCCGGAGGCGGAACGGGCCCGGCACCGCTACGCCTGGTTCCCGTTCGGGGGCGGACCGCGGGCCTGCATCGGGCAGCACTTCTCGATGCTGGAGGCGGTGCTGGCGTTGGGGGTGCTGCTGCGGGACTTCGAGGTGGAGGCGGTGGACCGGCGGGTGGCACTCGCCCAGGGGATCACGCTGCGGGCGGCGAGCCCGATGCGGATCCGGGTGACGGCGAGCCGCTGACGGCCGACGGCTGACAGTCTGACAGCGTGCGGCCGACAGCCGACAGCCGACAGCCGACAGCCGACAGCCGACAGCCGACAGCCGACAGCCGACAGCCGACAGCCGACAGCCGACAGCCGACAGCCGACAGAGTTCAGCGGACAGATGACAGATTTCAAACTCTGTCATCTGTCCGCTGTCGCTTGTGCGCAGCTTCCCGCACGCCGTCCGCCGCGCTGGCCGCCCTCTGGGTAGACGACAGGGCCATCGGAACACATCAACCGCTCCCTGCGGGCAGCTTTTCAGATCTTTGTCTGACCGATTCCGGCCCCTCGGTAGCGTCCCACGCACCCCAGGCCGGAAGCGCACATGCGGTTGGCATATGCCATTCGTGTGCAGTCCGCCCGGCCCGGGGCGCCCGGGCGCACCGCGTACCGCCCCGGGCCCGACCGGTCGACCGGAGGTCCCATGGGCACTCTCAACCACCTCAGCCTCGGCTGGCTGACCCCCGCCCTCTCGTACCTGATGGCCTGCACCGGCGCCGCCCTCGGCCTGCGCTGCACGCTGCGGGGACTGGCCGCGAGTGGTCCGGCCCGGCGGAACTGGCTGATCACGGCCGCCGCCGCGATCGGCTCCGGCATCTGGACCATGCACTTCGTCGCCATGTTCGGCTTCACCGTCGACGGCACCGAGCTGCGCTACAACGTGCCGCTGACCGTCCTCAGCCTCGTGGTCGCGGTGCTGGTCACCGGCCTCGGCCTGACCGTGGTCTGCTACGGCCGGCACCGCGGCCTCTCCCTGCTCTCCGGCGGCGTCACCACCGGTCTCGGCGTCGCCGCGATGCACTACCTGGGCATGGCCGCCCTGCGGATGCACGGGGGCCTGCACTACGACGCCGGGACGGTCGCGTTGTCCGTGCTGATCGCGGTCGGCGCCGCGACCGCCGCGCTCTGGGCCGCCGTCACCATCCGCAACGTGTACACGGCCGCGGCCGCCGCGATGGCCATGGGCCTCGCCGTCAGCTGCATGCACTACACCGGCATGGCCGCCGTCCACGTCCGGCTGGAGCCGACCAGGACCGTTCTCGGCGGGGTCAGCCCGATGGAGTTCGTCTTCCCGCTCGCCGTCGGCCTCGGCTCGTTCCTCTTCCTCGCCTCGGCCTTCGTGGCACTCTCACCGACCGCCCAGGAGCGGGCCGGCTACCGGGAGGCGGGCGAACTGGCCGTGGAGGAGGTCCCCGCCGCGCCCCCGCACCCCGAGCGCGCGTGGCACGAGCCCGCCCCGGCGGCGGACGGGCGGCGCGACGCCGACCGGCACGACCGCGCAGCCTGAGCCGCGCCCTCGCACCTTCGCGCCCTCGCACCGCCCGCTCGCTCCCGGTCCGGCCCCGCAGCCTCCGCCCACCCGGCCTCCGCCCACCCGGCCTCCGCCCACCCGGCCTCCGCCCTCCCCGCCCGAAAGGCTCCTCACCCATGCGAGAAGACCGCGGTACCGCCCCCGGTACCCGCCGGGGTGCCCATGCCGGGCCGCCCGCCCGTCCGCCGCGCCCCGGCCCGTGGTTGCGCGGGCTGCGCCCCCGGACCGTTCGCGCCCGGATCATCGCCCTGCTGATGGTCCCGGTCGTCTCCGTCATCGCCCTGTGGGGGTTCGCCACCGTCACCACCGCCCAGGGCGTCTGGGGCCTGATGCGCCAGCGCGACGCCCAGCGCACGTTGCTCACGCCGGTCGCGGAGACGGTCGCCGGGCTGCAGGCCGAACGCATCGCCGTCGGCCAGCTGTTGGCGGCCCCAGCGGCCCCGGCAGCCCCGGCAGCCCCGGCGGCGACCCCGGCGACCGCCCCCTCCGCCGCCCGGGAGAGCGCCCTGCGCGAGGCGGCGGCGGCCACCGACCGGGCGCTCGCCCCGCTCTTCCCGGACCCCCGCCGACCCGACCGGGGCTACAACCGCGCCGACGCCCAGGGCCTGGGCGATGAGGCGGCCGCCCGGCTGGACGCCCTCGGCGGTTCGCTCGCGGCCCTGCCCGCACTGCGCGACCGGGTCCTGGCCAGGAGCGTCGGCTGGCCCGAGGCGTACGCGGCGTACGGCGAGGCGGTGGACCGGGCGCTCGCCGCCGCCGGCGCCGTCGCTCCCTTCCAGGAGCGTCAGGCGGCCGCCGACGCGCGGGTGCTGCTGGAGCTGGCCCGGTCCCGTGAACTGCTCTCCCGCGAGGACGCGTTGCTGCGCGCCGCCCAGCTGTCGGGCGGGCTCGGCGACGACCAGTTGCGGGAGTTCTCCGGCGCGGCCTTCGCCCGGCGCGAGTTCGAGCGGGGCGCCGCCGCCGACCTGCGCTCCGTCGACCGGGCGGAGCTGCTCGCCGTCACCGGGGGCCAGGACCACCGCGAGCTGGCCGGGTACGAGGACAGGGTGCGGACGGCCGCCGACGGTCGGGCGGCGGTCGCGGCGGTGCCGGCCGACCGCTGGGCGATGGTCGCGGGCAACGTGGCCGGCGCCCTGCGGGGCGTCGAGGACCGGGCCGGAAGGCTCGCCGCCGAGCGACAGGACCCGTACGCGCTGGGCCTGTTCACTCCGGCCGGGATGGCTGTGCTGCTCGGTCTGGTCGGCGTGGTGGCCTCGCTGGTGATCTCGGTGCAGATCGGGCGCGGGCTGGTCACCGAGCTGATCGGCCTGCGCAACTCGGCACTTGAGCTGGCCGGCCGCAAACTCCCCGCGACCATGCGGAAGTTGCGTGCGGGTGAGGAGGTGGACATCGAGGCCGAGGCGCCCCGACCGGTGGGGCGGGGCGACGAGATCGGCCAGGTGCACCGGGCGCTGGGGACCGTCCAGCGGGCGGCGGTCACGGCGGCGGTCGAGCGGGCCGAGGTGCTCTCCGGAGTCTCCGGGGTGTTCGTCAACCTCGCGCGCCGCAGCCAGGTCCTGGTGCACCGCCAACTCACCCTGCTGGACGCGATGGAGCGCCGCACCGAGGACCCGTCCGAGCTCGCCGACCTGTTCCGGCTGGACCACCTCACCACCCGGATGCGCCGCCACGCCGAGGGCCTGATCATCCTCTCCGGGGCCGCCCCCGGTCGGGGCTGGCGCCGTCCCGTCCCCCTGGTGGACGTCGTGCGCGCGGCCGTCTCGGAGGTCGAGGAGTACGCCCGGGTCGAGGTCCACCCGCTGCCGCGCGCCGCGGTGGTCGGCCACGCCGTCGCCGACCTCACCCACCTGGTGGCCGAACTGGTCGAGAACGCCACCGGGTTCTCGCCGCCGCACACCCGGGTGCACATCCGGGGCGAACGGGTCGGCAACGGCTTCGCGCTGGAGATCGAGGACCGCGGCCTCGGCATGGGCCCGGAGGTGCTGGCGGCGGCCAACCGCCGGATCGCCGCCGCCGAGCAGACCGACCTCTTCGACAGCGACCGGCTCGGCCTGTTCGTGGTCAGCCGGCTCGCCCGGCGGCAGGACGTCAAGGTCTCGCTGGTCACCTCCGCGTACGGCGGCACCACGGCGGTGGTCCTGCTGTCGACCGCGCTGCTGGCCGACGAGGCGGCGGCAGTGGGGGCCGAGGACGTGCGGTACGGCTTCGAGCCGGTCGCGCCTCCGCTGCCCTCGGCGGCGGCATCGGGCGGCACGGCGTCGGGTGGCGCGGTGGCGTCTGATGCCGCCCCGATCGCCGCGTCGGGTGCCGCGGCGGTCGGCCCGGGGCCGGTGGAGCCGGTGTTCGCCGATCGGGCGGATCACCGCGCTGTCCCGGAGCGGGAGTTCACCCCGGAGCACGGCCACGCGGAGCGGCCGGCGGGCGGTCCGGGCGGTGGCCCGGGCGGTGGCTCGCCGGGTCTCCCGACCGGTGTCTCGGGACACCCGGGGCACCCCGGGCGCCGGGATGACCCGGGGCACCGGGAACACCCGCAGGGCGGGACGGATGACGGGCTTCCGGCGGCGGGTGGGCCGCCGCCGGAGGGTGGGGCGCTGCTGCCGTTCGGTGTCCGGGGCAGTGCCCCCGGGCCGGTGCGCCGCACCCCCTTCCGGGCCTCCGGTGCCCGGGAGGCCGGTCCGGCTGCGGACGGGCGCGCGGGTGTGGCCGCCCGTCCGCAGTCCGGGCCGCCGCAGCCGTACGGCGCGGAGCCGTACGGTCAGGGCTCCCTCGCGGAGCCGGTACCCGGACCGGCCACGGACGGTTCCGGCTCGGACGGTGTCCGTTCGGGCGGTCACCAATTCGGGCAGGGGCCGGAGGAGTTGCCGCGCCGGACCCGCCAGGCGAGCCTCGCACCGCAGCTGCGCGAGGCCCCGGCCCGGCCGCCTGCGCACAGGCGCCGTACGGCTGCCTCGTCCTCCGCCTTCGCCTCCGCCGGGCCGGGTTCCGGCGACGGTTTCGGTGCGGCGGGCCGCAGTCCCGAGGAGGCGCGGGCGGCGATGTCCGCGTTCCAGAACGGATGGGCGCGCGGTCTGCACCCGGAAGGCCGGCGGGACGGGCAGTCCGCCGACCCTCCGCAGCCGCCGCGGGCGCACCACCCCCAATCCCCGTCCCGATCCGAAGGAGAGCGTCCGTGATCGCCACCACCCACCGCGCGGGAGCGCTGAACTGGCTCCTGGACGAGCTGGTCCAGCGCGCCCCCGAGCTCCGCTTCGCCGTGATGCTCTCCGCCGACGGCCTGGCCATGGGCACCTCGGCCGGACTGGCGCGGGAGGACGGCGAGCACCTGGCGGCAGTCGCCTCCGGATTCCACAGCCTGGCCAAGGGAGCCGGCCGGCACTTCGGTGCGGGCGAAGTCCGCCAGACCATGGTCGAGTTGGAGGGCGGCTACCTGCTGGTCGCGGCGGCCGGGGAGGGCACCTGCCTCGCCGTGTTCGCCACCTCCCGGGCCGACCTCGGCCTGATCGCCTACGAGATGGCCAGGCTGGTCCGCCGGGTCGGGGAGCATCTGGGCGCCCCGCCGCGGGCGGTGGGCGGCCGGTGAATCCGGTGCCCCGCCCGTACCGGGGGCGACATCCGGAGCACCCGAGGGCCGACCCCGACGGGCAGCCCCGCAACCCGCTCGCTGCCGCCCACCGGGCGCGCTGGTACGACGACGAGGCCGGGCCGATGGTCCGCCCGTACGCGATGACCCGGGGGCGCACCGGGGCCGGGGAGCAGCAGTTCGACCTGATCGCCGTGGTGGTCACCGAGCCGCCCGACCCGACGCTCCTGCCCGGCGTGCCCGAGCCGCCGGTCGGCCCGGAACAGGCGCACATCCTGGCGCTGTGCCGGGGCACCCCGCTGTCCGTGGCCGAGCTGGCCGCCGACCTCGACCTGCCGGTGGGTGTCGTGCGGGTGCTGCTCGGCGATCTGCTGACGGCCGGGCTCATCCGGGTCCGCCGTCCCGTCCCGCCCGCCCTGCTCCCCGACGAGCGCATCCTCCAGGAGGTCATCCGTGGACTCCGCGCACTCTGACCACCCGTCCGCATCGTCCGCACCGCGCGTACCGTCCGCCCCGTGCGTGCCGTCCGCACCGCGTGTACCGTCCGCACCGCGCGTACCGTCCGACCCCCTCGGCCTGTCCGATCCGTACGGCGGGTCGGACCCGTTCGACGCCGAGGATCCCGACGGCACCGTGCTCGCGCTCAAGATCCTGGTGGCGGGCGGCTTCGGGGTCGGCAAGACGACGCTGGTCGGCGCGGTCAGCGAGATCCGGCCGCTGCGCACCGAGGAGCGGCTGACGGAGGCCGGGCGCGAGGTGGACGACCTGGACGGTGTGGAGCGGAAGACCACCACCACGGTGGCGATGGACTTCGGGCGGATCACCATCCGTGAGGGGCTGGCGGTCTACCTCTTCGGCACCCCCGGGCAGGACCGGTTCTGGTTCCTCTGGGACGAGTTGGCCCAGGGGGCGCTCGGCGCGGTGGTGCTCGCCGACACCCGCCGGCTGACCGACTGCTTCCCGGCCGTCGACTTCTTCGAGCACCGGGGCATCCCGTTCGTGGTCGCGGTGAATCGTTTCGCCGGGACGCGGGAGTTCGGCCCGGAGGACGTCGCCCGCGCGTTGGACCTGGATGCCGGGACGCCCGTGCTGCTGTGCGACGCTCGCCGCCGGGCCTCGGGCAAGGAGGTGCTGATCAACCTGGTCGAGCACGCGGGCCGGGTGCACGCCGCCCGGCTGCTCGCGGACGCCTCGCCGGTGGGCTGAGACGGTGGCGGCGGAGGTGCAGCGGGCGGGCGACGGACAAATGACGGCTGACAGATGACAGATGACAACTTTCGAAATCTGTCAGCCGTCATCTGTCAGCCGTCGACCGCCGGTTCTGTCAGCGGTTCAACCGTGCCTCAGCTGTGCCACTGGAACACGATCCGCGTCCAGGTGGACCCGGGACACTTGCCCCAGACCGCCCAGGCCTCCGGTCGCGCGCCGATCCACAGGCCGGTGGTGTGCGAGCCGTCGGCGCAGTAGGTGATGGTGCGCAGTCGCCCGGAGTAGACGTTGCAGTAGCCCTCCCAGCGCCAGCCGTAGTTGCCGGTGATGACGCAGTGGTAGGCCTCGGACGTGATGGTGTTCCAGGCCTCGGCGGCCCCGGGGGTGACGGAGCGGGTCCCGGCCGTCGCCGCGGCGGCCGGCAGGGCGGTGGCCCCGAGTGCGCCGAGGGCGGCAGTGGCGGCCAGCCCGAACGTGGCGATCTTCCTGGCGATGCAGCCTCGCACGGTGGTTCTCCTTGCTGAGGGGTTCTCGTCGGGCGGGTGTCCCGGCCGTCGGGATGTCCGCACGGTCCGAACGCGGATCGCGCGGTCCGAGCGGAGGTGAATTCCCGCCTCCCGTACGACTGGTGACGTGTTGCACACGAATGACTGCGCACAGTGAGACGACGAACTATGATGTGACCTGTGTCACAAGTAATCCGGTTGGCTCATGGTTCCTGCGGCCAGGACTGACCGGGTTCTCGGAGTGCCGATTTCCGGGGAGAGCGGCATGGCGGATTGCAGCGGTCGGAATGAGGGCGGCGGCGGACGGGAAAGGGACTTCGGTCCCAACGGGAGCGGCGGTCAATCGGCCGAATTCAACCAGGTGTTCACGGATCTGCTGCCCAGACTCCAGCAGGCGGCGGCCACGCTCGCCGGCGGTCCGGCCGGTGCGGGGGACGTCGTCCACGACGCGTACCTCAGGATCGCCCGTCGGCCGGAGCGCTTCCTCGGCCATCCGCAGCCGTACGCCTACGCGTTCACCACGATGGTGAACATCCTGCGCGACCAGTGGCGCCGGGAGCGCCGGCGGGTGTCGATGCCCGAGGTGCCGGAGACGGGCGACATCGGCGAGCGGGACCGGGGGCTGCCCGACCTCCGGGCCGGTGGGATGGCCGAGTTGCAGGCGCGGTGGGAGGTGATGCGGCTGCTCGGCTTCCTGACCGTCAAGCAGGCCCGTGCGGTGGTGCTGGTCGACCTCGACGGCTACAGCGTCGACGAGGCCGCCGAGCTGCTCGGGCTGCACCGCAGCACGCTGGCGGTCACCCGGCGCCGCGCCCACGGTCGGCTGCGCGCCGTCGTCCAGCGGGAGCGCGAGCGTGACGGGGGGTGTGACGGGGAGCGTGGTCGGGAGCACGATCGGGAACACGCGCGGGAGCGGGAGCGGAGCTGAGGGCGCGGCGGCGGGCGGGTGATCGCCGCGCCACCCCGACGCACCGAACCGTCGGCAAGTCGGCTCGGGCGCTGCCCCGGCCCGTACCCTGCGAATCGTGATCACGTACGAGGACGGCGGCCTGCGCGCACTGGCCGAGGACGGCCGCTGGCCCGAGCTGCTCGCCGCCTACCGGCAGGGCCGCGCGGCTGCCGTGGCGGAGGCGGGGGAGGAGGCCGCGGCGGCGCTGACGGCTCCGCTCGGCCATCTGATCGCCTACGCGGCGCCGCCCGAGCTGGCCGTCCGGCTGTTCGACCGGGAGGGTGGCGCGGGGACGGCCGCCGGGGTGGCCGATCATGACGCCGGTCCGCTCTGGGAGGTGCTGGCGACCAGGCACTCCTGGCTGCGGCTGGCCCCGCTGCTAGGTCCGGCCCCGGTGCGACGGCTGGTCGCACACACCCGGGCGCTGCTCGGCGAGGACCTCTCGCACGCGGCCGAGCCCGATCCGGAGGGCGTGCCACTGCGTCTGGAGCCGTGGGAGGCGGCGGGCTGGGGCGAGACGGCCCGGGTGCGGGAGTACCTGCCCGGCGGGGGCGCGCGCAGTGCGCTGCTGACCCTGCCGGCCAGCCGGGAGGGCCTGGGCGAGGTGGAACTGCCCCCGGTGGCGCAGCCGGGTGGCCGACCGGCCGGACCACGGGTCGCCCGGGCGCTGGCCGGGCTGGGCGCGCTCGCGCCGTGGGCGCAGACGGCCTGCGTCCGCGGCCAGGCCCCGGCGGCGGCCGCCCTGCTGGCCCGCGACCGGCGGGTGGTCGGAGGCTATCTGCCGTTCGCGCTCGCCTACCCGGCGCTGGTGCGGGCCGCAGCCGTGGGGCGGTCGCGGGGCTGTGCGCACGGGAGGCTGGGGCTGTGGCGGGCGCTGGCGGCGATGGCCGGGGCGGACGGTCAGGGCGGTCAGGGCGGTCAGGGCGGTGCGGGCAGTACGGACGGTGCGGGCGGGACGGACGGCGCGGATCGTGCGGGCGGGACGGACCGGGACGAAGTGAACGCGCTGGTGGCCCGGATGCGCTGCTTCACCTGGCAGGAACCGTCGGCCGGACTGCACCATCTGCACATCGCGCTGGAGGACCCGGCCAGTGGGGTGGCCTGGGTGGTCAGCGGCTCGCAGGAGTTGTGACGCGCCGGCCGGACTGCCACCGGACTGCTGCTGGACAGCCGTCGGACGGAAAACCGGGCCGAAGGCCGGACAGCCACCGGACAGCCACCGGACAGAAAGCCGGACGGAAGCCGGGCGGAAAGACGAAACCCTGGTCCGGCGCCGATTCCGGGGGTTGGTGGGAGGCGCCGGACCAGGGAGTGCGGGGGTGCCGCCGGGCTCAGACGCCGACGGGCGAGGTCCCCTGAGGGGTTCCCTGCGGGGTTCCGTGGCCGGTTCCCTGGGCGGGGACGTCCTCGGGGGCGTCGGTCGTGGAGCCGTCCGCCGCGCCGGCGGGCCCGGCGGGCGCACCGTGGGCGTGGGCGTCGACCAGCGTCAGCTCGTCGAACGGCAGCTCGCCGGCCAGCACCCGCCGGGCACGTTCGGCGTCGAGCTCGCCGGTCCAGTGTCCGATGAGCACGGTCGCGACGGCGTTGCCCGCGAAGTTGGTGAGCGCGCGGGCCTCCGACATGAAGCGGTCGATGCCGACGATCAGTCCCACGCCGTCCACCAGCGCGGGCTTGTGCGACTGGAGTCCGCCCGCGAGGGTGGCCAGTCCGGCGCCGGTGACCCCGGCCGCGCCCTTGCTCGCGATCACCATGAAGACCAGCAGTGAGAGCTGCTCGCCGAGCGACATCGGCTTGTCCATCGCCTCGGAGATGAAGATCGAGGCCATGGTCAGGTAGATGGCGGTGCCGTCGAGGTTGAAGCTGTAGCCGGTCGGCACGGTGATGCCGACGACGGGGCGGCTGACGCCCAGGTGCTCCATCTTGGCGATCAGGCGGGGCAGCGCGCTCTCGGACGAGGAGGTGGAGAGGATCAGCAGGAACTCGCGGCCGAGGTACTTCAGCAGCGCGAAGACATTGACCCCGGCGACCAGGCGCAGCAGTGTGCCCAGCACCACGACGACGAACAGCACGCAGGTGACGTAGAAGCCGATCATGATGACGGCCAGGCTCTTCAGCGCGGCGGTGCCGGTGGCGCCGACGACGGCGGCCATCGCCCCGAAGGCGCCGATCGGCGCGACCCACATGATCATCGACATGACCCGGAAGACCAGGCGCTGTACGTGCTCGATCCCGCGCAGCACCGGCGCGCCGGCCGCGCCCATCGCCTGGAGCGCGAAGCCGGTGAACAGGGCGACCAGCAGGGTCTGGAGCACCTTGCCCTGGGTGAGGGCGGAGAACAGGGTCTCGGGGATCATCCCGAGCAGGAAGTCGGTGGTCGACTGGGCGCCGCCGGCGGCCGCCTGGGCGTGGCCGGACTTGGCGAGCGCGGCGGTCAGGTGCAGGCCGCCGCCGGGCTCCAGGAGGTTGCCGACGACCATGCCGATGGCCAGCGCGACGGTCGACATGGTGAGGAAGTAGCCGATGGCGAGGCCGCCGACCTTGCCGACCTTCGCGGCCTTGGTCACCGAGCCGATGCCCAGGACGATGGTGCAGAAGATCACCGGGCTGATCATCATCTTGATCAGGTTGACGAAGCCCGTGCCGACCGGCTTCAGCTCCACGGCGAACCCGGGAGCGGCCAGACCGACCACGACGCCCGCGACCACCGCGGCGATCACCGCGATGTAGAGGTAGTGGGTCCGGTCCTTGCGTCTGGGTCCCGCCGCCGGGGCGGCTCCAGCGATCGACATCTGCGGCTCCTTTGCCGTGCAGTCCTGGTGGCCCCGGGGGGATGGGCCGCTCCGACTATGGGCCCCGAAGTGACGGAGGTCACGTTTGCGTTCATAGAGTTCACGAATGCGGCGGAGGGCCCGGACGGCGGGCCCGCGAACGGTGCGGGCCGGGCGGGGCCCCGGGGTGTCCGGGGGCGTGGTGCACACTGGCAGGCATGTCCGAGCGCACCGCCCCCACCGCCCCGCGCCGCCGCTCGCACCGGCCGACGGGCCGCGGAGCCCGGCGGCTGCCTCCGGGTCCACCCCGGCATCCGGCCCGCCGGCTGTCCCGCCGGCTGCCCCGCGGGCTGTCCCGGAGCCTGGTCCGATGCCTGGTCCGACGCCTGCCCCGGCGCCTGGTCCGCAGTCTGGCCGGGCAGCTGTTCGTCGTCCAGGTGGTGATCGTCGCCGCCGTGGTCGCCGGTGGCGCGGTGCTCGCGTACCTCTTCACCGCCGATCGCGCCGAGGACGCCGCCCGCCGCCAGGTCACCGCGGTCGCGCATGCCGTCGCGGACTCGCCGTCCGTCCGGGCCGCGGTCACCGGTCCGGACCCGACCTCGGTGCTCCAGCCGTACGTGGAGCAGGTGCGGGCGGACACCGGGGTCTCCTTCATCACCGTCATGGACACCGACGGCGTGCGCTGGACCCACCCGCTGCCAGAGCAGATCGGGCGGACCTACCTCGGGCACATCGACTGGGCGCTCGCCGGGCAGACCCGCAGTGAGACGTACACCGGCACGCTCGGCCCGTCCGTGCGGGTGGTCGCCCCGGTGTGGGACGACCGGCACCGGGTGGTCGCGCTGGTCAGCGCGGGTCTCACGGTGGAGTCGATCTCCGCGCAGCTGAGCGGCCCGCTGCTCGCCCTGGTCGGCGTGGCGGTGGCCGCGCTCGCGGTCGGTGGAGTCGGCACCTATCTCGCCAACTCCCGACTGCGGCGGCACACCCACGGGATGGGGCCGGACGAGCTGAGCCACCTCTACGAGTACCACCAGGCCACCCTGCACGCGGTGCGCGAGGGACTGGTGCTGCTGGACCGCTCGCACCGGGTGGTGCTGTGCAACGACGCGGCCCGGGAACTGCTCGGCCTGGCAGGCGAATTGGACGGCCGTCCGGTGGCGGAGCTGGGGCTTCCGGAGGCGCTGGTGGCGGCCGTGCTGGGGGAGGAGCCGGTCCGGGACGAGGTGCACCTGACCGCCGAGCGGGTCGTGGTGCTGAACACCTCCACCATCGGCACCGGTACCGGGCTCGGCCGGGTGGTCACCCTCCGGGACCACACCGAACTCCAGGCGCTCAGCGGTGAGTTGGACTCGGTTCGCGATTTCACCGAGGCGCTCGGTGCGCAGGCGCACGAGGCCGCCAACCGCCTGCACGCGGTGGTCTCGCTGATCGAACTCGGCCGCCACGAACAGGCGGTGGAGTTCGCCACCGCCGAGCTCGAACTCGCCCAGCAGCTCACTGACCGGGTGGTCGCGGCGGTGAGCGAACCGGTCCTGGCCGCCCTGCTGCTCGGCAAGGCGGCGCAGGCCGCCGAACGAGGAGTGGAGTTGACCCTCACCGAGGACAGCCGGATCGACGACGGAGTGCTGCCGCCCGGGCTCCCCGCACGGGACCTGATCACCGTGCTCGGCAACCTGATCGACAATGCCGTGGACGCCGCCATCGCCGGTGCGGCCGAGAGCCCCGTCCCGCCGGAGGTCACCGTCACGGCGCGGGTCGCCCGCGGCCGGGACTGCGGAGAGCCGGGCCGCAGCGTCCATGGCAACGGGACCGGGACCGGGAGCGGGAGCGGGGGCGGGGACGGCAGTGGCGTCAGCGGCGATGGCGCGGCGGCGGTGGCCGGTGACTTCCTGCTGCTGCGGGTCGCCGACACCGGTGCGGGCATCGACCCGGGCGCGGTCGAGGACGTCTTCCGGCGCGGCTGGAGCACCAAGCAGGACGGCCGCGGGCACGGGCTCGGGCTGGCGCTGGTCGCCCAGACCGCCCGGCGCAACGGCGGCACCGTCGAGGTCGGGCGGGAGCGAGGTGCCGTGCTCACGGTGCGACTGCCGCTGGCCGGACGGCCGGGAGAGGCCGTCGGCGACCAGGGGGAGTCCACCCGACGGCCGGGGGAGTCCCCCGGCCGGGAGCAGGAAGGGGCGCTGGTGTGACCGGTACCGCCGACACCCCCGCCGCGGCGGGCATCTCGGTCCTGGTGGTCGAGGACGACCCGGTGGCCGCCGCCGCGCACACCCTGTACGTCCGGCGCGAGCCCGGCTTCCACGCCGCGGGGACCGTCCACAGCTGCGCCGACGCGCTGCGCTTCCTGGACCGGGCCCGCGCCGCCGGCACGCCCGTCGACCTCACCCTGCTCGACCTCTACCTCCCGGACGGCCACGGGCTCCAGCTCTGCCGCACGCTGCGCGCGGCCGGTCACAGCACCGACGTCATTGCGGTGACCTCGGCCCGCGACCTCGCCATGGTCCGGCAGGCGGTCTCCGCGGGTGTCGTGCAGTACCTGCTGAAACCGTTCAGCGCGGCCGCCCTGCACGACCGCCTGGAGCGCTACGCCCGCTACCGCGACAGCCTCGGGCGCACCGGCGAGGCGACCGGGCAGGAGGAGGTCGACCAGGCGTTCGCCCTGCTCCGCACGCCGGAGCGCAGCACCCTGCCCAAGGGGCTGAGCGCGCCCACCCTGGACACCGTCGCCTCGGTGCTGCGCGAGGCGGCCGCCGGGCTGTCGGCCGCGGCCGCGGGCGCCGCCGCCGGGGTCTCGCGGATCACCGCGCGGCGCTACCTGGAGCACCTGGTGGAGACCGGGTGCGCGGTGCGGGAGCCCCAGTACGGGAGTGTCGGGCGGCCGGAGCTCTGCTACCGCTGGAGGGGGCGGGCCTGACGGCCGCCGGGGGTGAGGCGGCACGGGTCGGCGGTCGGGGGCGGACGGTCGGCGAGGGCCCGGCCCCGGGCCGTGACCCTTCCACGCGATGCTCGTTGGATGAACCGGGGGAGGTTCACTCACTCGGGTGGTTCCGGAGGCCCCGGGGCGTTCCTCCAGGTCAAGGGAAGTAAAGTTAGGCTAACCTAACTTCCCCTGGGGGTTTCTCGTGTCACTCGCTGCCGTACCCGTCCAGGCCGCCTCCGGAGCCCCGGCCGCCGGTGAAGCCATCCTGCGCCGTCAGCGCGTCCGCGAGTCCGCCGCCAGAACGTACGCCCGCTCCTTCCCGATCGTCCCGGTCCGCGCCCACGGCATGACCGTCGAGGGCGCCGACGGGAGGCGCTACCTCGACTGCCTCTCCGGCGCCGGCACGCTCGCCCTCGGGCACAACCACCCGGTGGTGCTGGAGGCGATTCGCCGCACCCTCGACAGCGGTGCCCCGCTGCACCTGCTCGACCTCGCCACCGCGGAGAAGGACGACTTCACCAGCGCGCTGTTCGAGAGCCTGCCCGCGGAGTTCGCCGCCCGCGCCCGGGTGCACTTCTGCGGACCGGCCGGGACGGACGCCGTCGAGGCCGCCCTCAAACTGACGCAGACCGCCACCGGCCGCTCCGGCGCGCTCGCCTTCACCGGCGCGTACCACGGCATGACCGCCGGCGCCCTGGCGCTCACCGGCAACGTCGCCGTCAAGGAGCCGCTGCCGAGCGGCGGCGAAGTCGCCCGGCTGCCCTTCCCCTACGGCTACCGCTGCCCGTTCGGGGTCGGCGGCGACGCGGGCGCCGACCTCGCCGCGACCTACGTGGAGCGGCTGCTGGACGACCCCTCGGGCGGCGTGGTCGCGCCGGCCGCGATGATCCTGGAGGCCGTCCAGGGCGAGGGCGGGGTCGTCCCCGCGCCCGACGGCTGGCTGCGCGAGATGCGCCGGATCACCGCCGAGCGCGGCATCCCGCTGATCGTCGACGAGGTGCAGACCGGAGTCGGCCGCACCGGCGCGATGTGGGCGATCGAGCACAGCGGCATCGTCCCGGACGCCATGGTCCTCTCCAAGGCCATCGGCGGCAGCCTGCCGCTCGCCGTCGTCGTCTACCGCGAGGACTACGACGGCTGGCGGCCCGGCGCCCACACCGGCACCTTCCGCGGCAACACCCTCGCCATGGCCGCCGGGGCCGCGACGCTGCGCCACGTCGCGGCGAACGGGCTGGCCGAGCGGGCCGCCGCCGTCGGCGAGCGGATGACGGCCCGGCTGTGCGAACTCGCCGTCGAACTGCCGGTGATCGGCGACGTGCGCGGCCGGGGGCTGATGCTCGGAGTCGAACTGGTCGACCCGGCGGCCGAGCCCGACGCCTGCGGCGCCCGGCCGGCCGACCCGGCACTCGCGGTGCGGGTCCGGGAGGCCTGCCTGGCGCGGGGTCTGATCGTCGAGCTCGGCGGACGCCACGACGCGGTGCTGCGACTGCTTCCGCCGCTCACCATCACGGACGAGCAGGTGGCGGCGGTCCTGGAGCGGCTGGCGGAGGCGATCGCGGCGGCCTCCACGACCGGGCGGCCGGTCGGATCGGCGAACGGGTCGGCGAACGGGTCGGCGGGCGGGTCGCCGAGCGGGTCGGGGCAGGCGGTGGCAGGTGCGTCCGCGGGCGCGCCGGCGGCTCGGGGTCGGCGGTGAGCGGCCCCGGGCCGGACCCCGGCACCGACCCCGGCATCGACCCAGGAACCGACCCCGTCGGGCTTCCCGGGGACGGCGTCGCGACGGACGCCCTGGCGGGCGGCGCCGCGGGGCCGGGCGCGCTCGGACCGCTGCTGGCCACCGTCCTCGACTCCCTGGAGACGGGCACCGCCATGCGCTCCGGACCGCTGCCGGCCGGCAGTCCGGCCGAGATCGCCGCACTCGTCGACGACGCGCTGGCCAGCGACGACGGACCGGGCGCTCTCGCCCGGCTCACCGAACTGCTCGCCTACGGCGCCGCCGACCCCGCCGACCCGGCCTGCGCCGCGCACCTGCACTGCCCGCCGCTCGCCGTCGCCGCCGCGGCGGACCTCGCGGTCAGCGCCCTCAACCCCTCCCAGGACTCCTGGGACCAGGCCCCCGCCGCCACCGCCCTGGAGAGCGCACTGCTCGCCGAGATCGCCGGACTGGTCGGCTACGACCCGGCGCGCGCCGCCGGCGTCTTCACCTCCGGCGGCACCGAGTCCAACCTCATGGGGCTCATGCTGGCGCGCGACCAGAAGCTCGACGGCATCGTGGAGCTGGACGGTATCCCGGCCGGAGTCCGGCCGTGCATCCTCGCCTCCGAGGCCGCGCACTTCTCCGTCCAGCGCGCCGCCGCCCTGCTCGGCCTCGGCGAGCGGGCCGTCATCCCCGTCCCGGTCGACCGCGGGCTGCGGATGCGGGAGGACGAACTGGAACGGGCGATGGCCGAGGCCAGTTGGGCCGGCCGGACCCCGATCGCCGTGGTCGCCACCGCCGGCACCACCGACACCGGAGCCGTCGACCCGTTGTCCGCCGCCGCCGACCTCGCCGGCCGCTACGGTGCCTGGCTGCACGTGGACGCCGCGTACGGCGGCGGCGCGCTGCTCTCCGACCGGCTCGCCCCGCTGCTCGACGGCATCGCCCGCGCCGACTCGGTCTCGCTCGACTGGCACAAGCTCGGCTGGCAGCCGGCCGCGGCCGGGGTCTTCCTGGTCCGCCGCGCGGAGACGTACGTCTCGCTCGCCCGCCGCGCCGAGTACCTCAACCCGGTCGACGACGAGCAGGCCGGGTACCCCAGTCTGCTCGGCCGCTCGCTGCGCACCACCCGCCGGGCCGACGCCTTCAAGCTCGCCGTCACCCTGCGCACCCTCGGTCGCGACGGACTGGGCCGACTGGTCGACGCCTGCCACGACCTCGCCCGCACCGCCGCCGACGCCGTGCGCGCCGACCCGGCGCTCGAACTCCACGCCGAGCCCGTGCTCACCGTCATCCTCTTCCGCTACCGGCCGCCCGGGGTGACGGACGAGGCGGCGTTGGACGAGGTGAACGGCCGGCTGCGGCGCCTGCTGCTGCGCACCGGCCGGGCGGTGGTCGGCCGCACCGAACTCCCGGGCGACGGCCCGGGCCGGGTCCGGCTGAAGCTCACGCTGCTGAACCCCCACGCCACGGTGGGGGAGGTCGGCGCGCTGCTGCGCGAGGTGGTGGGCGCCGGGCGCAAGGTGGCGGGCGAGCGGGCGGGGTAGCGCGGACGGGCGCGGTAGGGCGGACGGCTCTGGGCGGGCCGGGCGCCCCCGGGTGGGTCGGCCTTCCGGTCGGACCGGGCTTCCGGGTGGGCAGGGCCCGGGGTTCCGGGCGGGCTGGGCCTCGGGATCAGCCGCCCAGGAGGATCGACCGGGTGAGCTCCCAGGTGTCGGGGTCGGCGGCGACCAGGAGACCGTCCTCGCAGCCGGGGGCCTCCGGGCGGTACGGGGTGCCGTCCGGGCGGGCGGAGACGCCGCCGGCCTCGGTGACCAGGAGCGAGCCGGGGGCGTGGTCCCAGGGAAGGGTGCGCCAGTAGAGGATGAAGTCGAAGCGGCCCTCGACGACGTCCGGGTACTCGATCCCGGCGGCGTGGCGGCCGGGGGAGATCTCGCCGAAGGACGCGATGTTGTCCTGGAGCCGGCGGCGGTGCTCGGCGTCGAGGTAGCGGCTCTTCACCGAGCCGCGCAGCTTCGCGACGTCCCGGGGTGCCGGTGGACGGGTCAGGCGCTCGCCGTCGCGCCAGGCGCCGGAGCCCAGTTCGGCGCAGTAGGCGGTGGCGGTGGAGGGCTGCCAGATCCAGGAGGCGACGGTCCGGCCGGAGCGGACCAGGGAGCACATCACGGCGTACTCGGGTCTACCGGCGACGAAGTTGGCCGTGCCGTCCACCGGGTCGACCAGCCAGGCGGCGGGCTCGTCGCGAAGGGCCAGGGCGAGCGACGGGTCGGCGGAGACCGCCTCCTCGCCGACCACGGGGACGGGCAGCAGCTCGTGCAGTCGGCGGGCGATGATCGTCTCGGCCTCGCGGTCGGCAACCGTCACGACCTCGCCGGGGGCCTTCTCCATCACCTCGCCGGCGGCCAGCGCCCGGAAGCGCGGCTCCACCGCCTCGGCCGACGCCTCGGCGAGTATCTCCGCCACCTTGTCCATCAGCACGTTCGCGCTCCCTTCGCTGCATACCACTCTCCCACGAGTGGAGGAACGGGGCGGCGGCGGACCGGGGGCGGTGGGACGGCCGCCGGCCGGCAGTCGACGGCCGGGAGGCGACGGCCGGGAGGCGACGGTCGACAGCTCACGACTGACAACTGACAGCTGACAGATTTCGAAAGCTGTCAGCTGTCAGTTGTCGGCTGTCACCCGTCGGCTGCCGTCACCCGTCACCCGTCACCCGTCACCCGTCGCCCGTCCTTCGTCCTCCGTCACCCCTCCGCCGGGCCCGGTCCATCGCCGCCCAGGTAGTGGAAGCCCGGGCGAGGGTGCATCAGGAACTCGTGGTGCGAGATGTTCCACGCGTACGCGCCCGCCATCGCGAACAGCACGCGGTCGCCCGTTCGCAAGCCGTCCGCGCCCTCGGCCGCGTGGGCGAGGACGTCCTTCGGGGTGCAGAGCTGTCCGGCCAGGGTGGCGCGGCCGCCGGTGACGGCCGGGCGCGGCCAGGGGTGCGGCCAGGCGTCCACCGGGAGCACCGCGAAGGGCTGGGAGTGCCCCCGGGTCGCGGGCGTGCGCAGATGGTGGGTGCCGCCGCGGACCACCGCGAAGTCCTCGCCGTGGCTCGCCTTCACGTCCAGCACCTCGGTCGCGTACCAGCCGCAGTAGGCGGTCAGCGCCCGACCGGGCTCGATCCGCAGGGTCAGCCCGGGGTGGGCGTCGAGCAGCTCGGCCAGGCCCTCGCCGAAGGCCGTCCAGTCGAAGCGGGAGGAGGGGTCCGTGTAGTCCACGGCCATTCCGCCGCCGATGTTGACCTCCGCCAGGGGGAAGCCGTGCCGCTCGGCCAGTGCGGCCGACCAGGCGACGATCCGCGCCGCGACCGACAGCTGCTCCGCCGCCGGGAGCCCGCTGGCCAGGTGGGCGTGCACGCCGCGCAGCCGCAGCCGGCGCGCCGACGGACTGCCGCCGGTGAGCAGCCGGACGCACTCCTCGGCCCGGTCCGGGTCCAGCCCGAACGGTGTCGGACGGCCGCCCATCGCGAGCGGCACCGCGTCGAGCGCTGCCGTCTCGATCGCGAGGTTGACCCGCAGCAGCACGTCCACGGCCGCGCCGGGCCGGTCCGCGAGGACGGCGGCCAGCCGGTGCAGCTCCTGCTCGCTCTCGACGTGCCAGCGGTGCACCCCGGCGTCCACCGCCGCGGTGATCTCGGCCGGAGTCTTGCCCGGCCCGCCGAAGGCCAGAGGAGCGTCCGGTACGACGGCCCGGACGTGGGCCAACTCCCCTCCGCTGGATACCTCGTAGCCGTCCACCACCGGGCGCAGCGCGGTCAGCAGCGGTGCCTCCGGGTTGGCCTTGGCGGCGTAGTACAGCTCGACCCGCTCGGGCAGCGCGGCCCGGACGGCGGCGGCGTGCTCCCGAAGGGCTGCCAAGTCGTAGATATAGGAGGGAAGTTCGTCGTGGGTGAGGCCGGCGGTGAAGCTGCGGACGGCCTCGGCGGGTCGGACGGCCTCGGCGGGCCGGGCGGTCTCGGTCGTCATCGGGCGGTGCTCCCGGCGGGTAGGCGGACGGGCGTGTGCGCCGGCGGGCGGGCGGACGCGTGGTCCGATGTGCGGGCGGGCATGCGGGCGGCCCCGGCGAGGACGGAGCCGGCCAGCGGGGAGGGCAGCCGGACGTAGCCGGCCTCGCGGTCGGCCTTGCGCTCCCAGCGGGTCAACAGGTTGGCCTTGGCGGGCAGTGGCACACCGGCGAGCAGAGCGCGCAGCCGGGGCGGGCAGCCGTGCGCGGCGGCGTACTCCTCCAGGGTGTCCCGGACGGCCTGCCAGAGCGCGCACTCCAGCTCGGGGTGGCGGTCGGCGAGCGCGGCGAGCAGTTCGGCGACGTGGTTGACCAGCAGGCAGTACACCACCCGGTCCCAGCCGCGTTGCGCGTCGTAGGTCATCGGGCCGGCCACCTCGGGCGGGAGTGCGGCGAGGATGTCGGCGTTCTGCTCGGGGACGAGCTTGGTGCCCTCCAGATCGCGGAAGAGCACCTGGACGGGGTGGCCGGAAGGGTCCACGCCGATCAGCACGTTCTGCAGGTGCGGTTCCAGCACCACGCCGTGGTCGAAGTAGGCGGACAGGACCGGCGGGAGGAGCAGCCGCAGGTAGTCGCGCCACCAGTCGAGCGCCGCTGCGCCGTCCGGACTCGCGCCCAGCAGGCGGGAGATGTGCGCGGAACTGGTCGGGTGCTCGTCGGCGACGGCGGCCGCGAGCAGCGGGGTGACGCCGGGCCGCAGCACACCGCCGAAACCCTCCCGGACGATCAGGCCGAAGCCCTCGTACAGTGCCCGGTCGGGCCGGCCGTCGGTGCCGGGCAGCGCGAGGGTGCGGAAGGCCGGTTCGCGCAGCACGCCCGAGGCCGGGAAGCGCCGGGCGAGGTCGGCCAGGGCCGGGGCGAGCAGCCGGGTGAGCGCGACGGCGCCGGTGAGCTCGTACGCGGCGTTCTTGCGCAGGCAGTTGGTGATGCGGACGTTCAGGCTGAACTTGAGGAAGGCGTCGGCGCCGTGCAGGGTGCGCACCGAGGCGGTGGCGGTGAAGCGCTCGCCGCGCGGGCCCAGGTCGAGGATGTCGCCCCGGGCCAGGGCGGCGCGCAACAGGGGGTGGTCGCCGATGAGTTGGTACTGCCAGGGGTGCGCGGGCAGCAGCCGGTAGCCGTCCGGCACCTCGCCGAGGCCGTCCAGCAGTGCGGTCGCGCTCCCGTCCAGCGACTCCTCGTTCAGCAGGTCCGCGCGGACGGCGAGGTGGCGCAGCGGGAAGGCGGCGCGGGACTCAGGGGCGTAGCCGCGCCAGTCGCCGCGGGCGGCAGATCGGGACTTGGGGGCCGGGTGGAAGCGGTGGCCGAACAGCAGTGCCTGCTCGGACTCCAGGTAGCGGTCGGCGCCGGGGGCCGGCCGGTCGTCCAGGCCCTGGCGGACGCCCTGGTGGCTGGACGCGACCTGGTCGAGGAACTCCTCGTTCACCGTGCCGGTGCGCAGCTCCAGTTCGTGCTGGACGTACTCGGCCAGCTCCTGCCAGCCCAACTCGACCCAGTCGCCGTCCCGTTCGACCTCGACCGGCCCGGTGAAGCGGTGCGCGCCGAGCAGCGAAGTGCGGCGCAGGGCGACCCGCAGCAGAGCGCCTCGGCGCGGCAGCCGCAGCAGCAGGCGGCCGCTGTCGGCGGCGGTCTGGTGCTCGGGCGCGGAGACCTCGCGCAGCAGGCAGTTCAGCAGGGTGTGGACCACCGCCTCGTCGGCGGTGGGCAGTTCGTCGCCGCCGCCGGGCCGGCCGGTGGTGTCGCGGGGCCGGCCGGTGGTGTCGCGGGGTTCGTCGGTCCTGGGCGAGTGGGCGGACTGCTCGGGGGTCATCGGCGACTCCAGCGCTGGCGGAGGGACGGGAGGCTGAGGGTGGCGGCCGCGACGGCGGCCAGCAGGGCGGCGGCGGTTCCGGCCACCACGGGGGCGGCGGCGCCGAACCACCCGTTGGCCAGCGCGGCGACGGCGCCGGCGGCGCCGCCCTTGGAGACGAGTTCGAGAGTGCCGAACATCCGCCCGGGCGGGCGCCCCCGGGCGGCACCGGCGGCGAGTACGGCGAGGCAGACCAGCCCGAGTGTGAGCCCGGCGCCGAGCAGGAGCCGGACGGCGATGAACACGGGCAGCGAGTATGCCACCGTGTGCCCGGCCAGGCCGAGCGCGACGAAGCCGAAGCCGAGCGCGATGCCGGTGTGCGGGCGGGCGTGGAACGCGGTGTGGGTGCGGGAGGCGAACACCAGGTAGCACAGGTGCGGCAGGGCGAACAGCACGCCGGTCGTGGTGCCGTCCACACCGGGCAGGCTCTGCTCGGCGAGGGCGATCAGGTAGGGGAGGGAGATCACCGTCGCGAAGACGAAGGCGAACTCGAAGGCGTAGAGCGGCAGCAGCGACACCGTGGCGACCCGCTCGGCCGGCCGGCCGGCGGTGGCCGCCGCGGCCTCGGCGCGCTCCGGTTCGGGCAGCAGGGAGAGGAACACCGCTGCCGCGAGCGGGAGTACGGCCATCACGAGGTACTGGCGGTGCGGATCGATCCACGGGGAGAGCGCCCCGACCAGGATCGGCGCCGCCACCAGCGCCGCCCGCGCGCTGCCCTGCATCAGGGTGAGGGCGCGGGAGAGCCGGGAGCCGTCGAGCGCGGCGGCCAGATAGCCGTTGGTGGCGGCGAAGGTGCCGCCGAGGAAGCCCTGGAGGACCAGTGCGAGGGTGAACGCGGTCAGGCTGTCGGCCGCCCCGGCCAGCAGGAAGGAGACGGCGAGGCCGAGTTGGGCTCGCAGCAGCAGTCGCTTGCGCCCGAAGCGGTCGGCCAGCCGGCCCCACAGCGGTGCGCCGAGCGCGCTGAACACCGTCGGGACGATGTACAGCACACCGGCCCAGCGGGCCTGGGGGTCGCCGAGGGCGGGCAGGATCGCGGTCAGGTAGGGCGGCAGGCCGAGCGCGGCGAAGGAGGCGACGAAGTAGCAGGTCGCGACGGCGTGCACCTGGCGTCGGGCGAGCCCGCCGGAGCGGTCGGCCGATGGCTGCGACTGCTGCGGCAGGGTCTTCACGCTCACCGGGGGGTCCCGTCCGGGTGCCGATGGTCGTGCGGACCGTCGTACGGTCGGCTGTCCGGGTGGCTGTCCGGGTGACTGTACGGACGGGTGTCCTGAGGAGCGTCCGGATGGTTCCGCGCGTGCTCGTTCAGGTGGTCCTGCGGTGGTTCGCAGGCCTGTTCGCGCAGGTAGTTGGGCCCGCTGGTGTAGTGCTTGTTGATGTCGGCGGCCCCCGAGCGCTGCTTGCTGAGCAGTGTTCCGGCGGTGACCATGGCCTTGACCGGCAGCCGCTCGGCGTCCAGCAGGGCGGCCCGCAGGGGTTCGCCGACCGGCCCGATCCGCTCCACGGCCTCCGCCGTGCGCTTCCTCAACAGTGCCAGGGTGTCCGCGAGTTCGGCCCTTCCGTGGTCGGCGAGGCCGAAGGCGAGGGCGCCGGTGCACAGATGGCCGGTGATGGTGGCGAACAGGTCGACGAGCGGCCGGTCGTCCTCGCCGAAGATCCGAGCGTCGTCGAACTCCGCCTGGTCGGGTGCGAGTTCGGCGAGCGAGGCGGTCATCCGAGCGGTGTGCACGCGCGGTCCGTCGTCGTCCTTGTAGAGCAGCCGCAGGCCGTCCCGGTCGAGCACCAGGGAGGTGTTCTGCTGGTGCGACTCCAGGGCCACGCCGTGGCCGAACAGTGCGGCCTGCCAGTCGAGCAGCAGCTGCAGCAGGGCGTCGTAGCAGGCGAGGACGTCACCGCCGTAGTAGCGGTCCGCGAGGTGGTCGACGACGAGCCGGCCGCCGGGCGCGGGGGCCAGCAGGGCGGCCAGCGGGACGGTCGACGCCTGCTCCAGCCCGGCCGGGTAGCGGCGCAGCAGTACGGCCAGCAGCTCGTGTCCGGCGTGTGCCCAGGACTGCTCGTCGGCGTGCAGGATGCGGCCGACGAAGCGCGGCTCGCGCGCCAGGACGGCCTCGATCAGCCGTTGGCCGGCGGCGCCGTCGAGCAGCGTGCCGGGCTTGATGGTGCGGCGGTTGAGGCGGCCCAGAGTGGCGGTGGCCAGCGGGAGCTTGAGGTGGCAGGCGGGGTCTTCGGCGACGGCGACGGTGCGCATGGACAGCGTCGGGACGACGGTCAGGTACGGCCGTTCGGCCAGCACCGCGCGGCCGGCCAGGCCGGTGGCGGCCAGTGCCTCGTCCAGCGGCGCGCCGACGGTGAGGGGGTGGACCGGAAGAGTGGCCCAGCCCTCGCCGGGGCACCGGTCGGCGAGGCCGAGCCAGGCCGGGGTGGGCCACCAGCTCGGCAGCGGCCGGTCGCCGTGGACGGTCAGCGCGCCGGCCGGGACGGCCAGCCAGCGGAGTTCGAAGGGGGAGTGGAACTCGGGCGCATAGGCCCGGAGTTGGGATTCGGTGAGGCCGGAGCGGCCCCGTGCGGTGGGGTAGACCGGGTGGTCGAGGTAGGCGGCCAGGGTGTCGTGGCCGAGGGCGGCGGCGAGGCCGGTCCAGTCGGCCGGGTCCGCGCCGTACAGGTCGGCGAGCCGGTCGTGCACCTCGGGGCGGACACGCTCGTGCAGCTCCACGGTGGCGAGGGTCTGGCGGCACTCCTCGGCGAAGGCCGCCCAGCCGGGCCGGTCCTCGGCGTCGGCGGACTCGGCGAGCCCTGCCACGACGGCGTCCGGACCGGTGAGCCGCCGGCCGGCCAGCTCCAGCAGCGGCAGCCGGGCCGCGTACTCGCACTGGAAGCCCTCCGGGCTTACGGGCAGGGTGAGTTGCAGCCCGGGAACGGTCAGCCAGGGGCCGTCGGCGCGGTCCTCGACGGTGCCGTGGGTGCGCAGGCCGAGGACGTCCTCGCGCAGCAGGGCGGAGAGCACGCGCAGGGTGAGCTGTTCGGCCGCGGTCCACGGCTTCTCGCCGGCCGCGGTCGACGGCTGTCCGGCGGGAGTCGCGGGGTGGGCCCCGGCCACGGTCCGGTGTCCGCGGGCCGTGGCGGGTCGGTCTCCGGCGGTCACGGGGTGATCTCCCAGCGGTTGGCGGCGAGGAAGCGGGCGGCGGCGGCGTCGACCGCTGCCTGGTCGGTGCCGACCGTCCAGACGACGCCCAGGTAGTCGCGGTTGGTGCGGTAGTGCTCGTGGCGCTCGCCGACCGGGCGCAGCGGGCGATAGGCGAGCCGGACGCCGTCGCGCTCCTCGTCGTACGGACCGGGGGCGGCGGCGAGGACGCCGGCGCGGTCGGCGCAGACCACCTCGTTGCGGGCCCGGCGGGGCGTGGCGGCGCACTGCTCGGCGAGATCGGCGGGCAGGTCGCGGCCCAGGTGGACACCGAGGATCAGCTCGAACAGGGGTATGCCGAGGACCTCGGCCAGCATCAGGTCGCACTGGTCGCCGATGGCGCGGTAGTTGACCTCGATGATGCGGGCTCGGCCGTCCGGCTGGACGACGAACTCGGTGTGGCAGGCGCCGAAACCGACGCCCAGTCCGTCGAGTTGGGCGAGCACCTGGTCGACCACCGGCTGGGGGTGGGCCGGGACGAAGGTGAGCACCTCCTCGATGAAGTCGGGCGGCGGGGAGACCCGGGTGCGGAAGCCGCCGAGGACGTGTCGTCGCCGGGCGTCGCCGAGGGTCTCCAGGGTGCACAGCTGCCCGGTCAGGAACTCCTCGACGACCAGGGTGGCGCCGGCTCTGCGGTACTGGATCTCCCGGCAGCGCCGGACGAGTTCGTCGGCGTCGGCGACCAGGGTGACGTCCTCGCTGGCGACCCCCTCGCGGGGCTTGACCACGCAGGGGAACGGCACGTCCAGCTCGGCCGGGTCCTGGCCGGGGGCCAGCTCGGCGGACCGGACGGTGTCCAGGCCGGTCAGTGCGAGGTGGCGGCGCAGTTGGCCCTTGTCCTTGGCTCGCAGCGCGGCCTTCCAGTCCTTGGCCGGGAGGCCGAAGTACTCGGCGGCCAGCGCGGTCTGGGTCTGGAGGTGGTCGCTGTTGCTGAACACCGCCTCGGGCGCGTGGCCGGGGGCGGCCGCGGTGCGGCGGGAGATGAGGCTGATGACGGCGCGGAAGTCGCGGACGTCGCACTCCAGGACCTCGGGTACGGGGAAGGACAGCTCGGCGTAGGCCCGCCGGTGGGCTTCGGCGCCGTCGGTCAGGACGGTGACGTCGAGCCCGAGCCGGGCGGCGGCGGGCAGGAAGCCGGAGGTGACCGAGTCGGTGGGGTTGAGCGCGAGCAGGTAGAGGCGCATGGAGGGTCCTCGGAGGGTGGCGGAGGAAGGAGGGCGAACAGATGACAGCTGACAACTTTCGAAATCTGTCAGTTGAATTCCGTCGTCCGTCGTCCGTCGTCCGTCGTCCGTCGTCCGTCATCGGTCGTCCGACGGATGGCGGACGTCATCTGTTCGCCCCGGCTGTCGACGGTTACTTCGGCGCGTCCACGCCCGCTGCCTTGGCGATGTCGCCGAGCATCGCGTCGGCGGCCTGGACGCCGATGCCGGACATCCAGGTCTCGTCCGGGACGTTGAACACCTTGTTGTTCTTGACGGCGTTCAGGCCCTGCCAGACCGGGGTCTGCTGGACCCCGCTCAGCAGCAGCGGACCGGTGACCAGGCAGCCGGGCAGCAGCCAGCGGTGGTCGTTGCCAAGCAGTGGACGGACCAGGTGCGGGGCGGCCAGTCCGATGAACGCGACCGGTCCGGCCACGGCGACCGCGCTGCCCGCCAGCAGCACCACGGCCAGCCCGCCGACCATCCGGATCCGGGCCACCGGCACGCCCAGCGCCTGCGCGGTCTCGTCGCCGAGCGCCAGCGCGTTGAGGGCGGGTGCCACGGCGAGGGCGCCGACCAGGCCGAGCACGAGGAAGGGCAGGACGGGGGTGAGGGTGTCCAGGTGCCGCCCGGCGATCGAGCCGGCCAGCCAGAACCGGGCCTCGTCCAGGGTGCGGTGACTGGCCAGCATCAGCGCGGAGGTCCACGAGGTGAGCACCACGGTGAGCACGGTGCCGCCGAGCGCGAGCCGGACCGGGTCGAGGTCACCGCCGCGCCGGGACATCGCGTACGCGGCGACGGCGGCGACGGCCGCCCCGGCGAAGGCGAACCAGACGTACTCGACCGGGCGGGCGAGGTTCAGCGTGTAGATCGCGGCGACCACGAAGAGGCTCGCCCCGGCGTTGATGCCGAGGGTGACCGGGGAGGCCAGCGGGTTGCGGGTGACGCCCTGGGCGACCGCCCCGGCGACGCCGAGCGCGGCCCCGACCGCCAGTCCGATGAGCGTGCGCGGGACCCGAAGGCCCGTCACCACGTCGGCGTCACCGCCGTGGGCGGCACCGGTGAGGGCATCGAGCACGGTGGAGAGCGGAATGGAACGGGAGCCCAGAGCAAGGCTCAGGGCGGCACACAGCACGAGCGCACACACGCCGCCCAGCAGCAGCGGGGGCTGCCGGATCGCCGGAGAACGAGGCGTCGCCGGGGCTGTGGGGGCCGGCGGATCGGGTCTCAGCACGAAGCGAGATCTTAGGTTAGGTTCGCCTAAGTTCGTCAAGCTCTGGCGGGCTCGGCCGATGGGGTCGACGGGTCGACCGACGGGTCGGGCCGTGGTCGCCGGGTGCCGTGAGGCGTTGTAAGGTGAGCCTCACCTTAATCGATCATGCAGAATCGATCTCGGGAGTGCCAATGGTTCCCGGAACACCCATGCCCGTCGCGCCCTCGGCAAGCGCCGGGGCCCCGGCGCTCGTCGCCGACTACCGGCGACTGGTGGAGCTCTGCCCAGTGCTGGAGCTGCGCCTCCTGGACAGCGGCGAGCCCGACCCGCGCGCCGCCGACGGCTGGCACTCCGGAGCCCGACTCGCCGCCGACGAAAGCGCGCTGGCCGCCGTCCTGGCCGGCGCGGAGGCCCGCATCGCCGACGAGCACGGCAGCGCCCCGCGACCGCACGTCACCGCCTCCCGGCTGCTCCACCACTACGCCTGGTCGGCCTGCCTGCTGATCGCCGGCCCCTGGCACCTCTCCCGCCGAGTGCCGGCCGTCGACCCCGCCGACCTCTGGCTGCACGCCCCCACCGGTGCGCTCGCCCTGCGCCCGCGCGGCTACGTCACCACGCCCGGCGACGTCACGCTGCCCGGCCACGTCACCCTGCCCGGCGACGACGAACTGCGCGCCGAACTGCGGACCGCCGTGGTCGCGCACCTCGGGCCGGTGCTCGCCGCGTTCGCCGGGCCCACCCGGCGCCGCGACCGCGCACTCTGGGGCATGGTGACGGATGACCTGGCCTCCGCCCTCTGGTACCTCGGCCGGATGCTCGGCGAGGAGGACGCCTCCGTCGCCGCCGCCGAGGCCGTCCTGCCCGGTGGCACCCTGCCGCTCCCCGGCGGCGCCGACTTCCGCCGCCTGCACACCCCCGACGGGCGCGCCCACCACACCCGCACCCGGCTCGGCTGCTGCCTCTACTACGCGGTCGGGCCCGCGGCGACCGCCTGCCTGACCTGCCCCCGGACCTCCGACGAGGAACGCCTGCGGCGGCTCTGACGGACCGTCCGCGAACCCGCCGCACCGCGGGGTTCGCTGTCAGTGGCATGGGCTATGGTCGCCGACATGATCGATTCCACCGTGCGGGTCCGGATCGCCCGCCCCTCGCGCGACCTCGCGGCGGCCGAGCGCTTCTACGTCGGCGGCCTCGGCCTCGCCGTGCTGTGGCGCAGCACCGAGCGGGTGTCCGGCGAACACGACCTGCTGATGGTCGGCCCGTCCGGCGGCAGCTGGCACTTCGAGCTGACGCGCGACCCGGAGCAGCCGCTGGAGCCCACCCCGACGGTGGACGACCTGTTCGTCGTCTACCTCGGCGCCCCGGTGGACGAGGCCCTGGTCGCCCGGCTGGAGGAGGCCGGCGGCACCCGGGTCGATTCCCACAACCCGTACTGGGACGAGTACGGCGTGACGGTGGCCGACCCGGACGGCTACCGGCTGGTGCTCTGCTCCCGCACCTGGGGCGCCTGAGCGTCCGGCGCCAGGGGTGTCCGGGGCGCCTGGCCGGCCGTAGCCGTCGGGCCCTCCTCGCGCGGTGCGGGAGGGGGCGTCCGTCCCGCGGCCCCGCCCGGCATCACCGCCACGCCCCGGTCCAGGTCCACGCCCAGGTGCGGCGGCCCGCCGGCCTGCACGTCGTCCCGCAGCACGAGCTGCTCCCGCTTCTGCTCGATCTGCACCTGCTTGCCCGGGCTGAACAGGGCGTGCAGCTCGTCCAGCCCGCCGGCGCCCATCCCGGCCCCGGGCCCGCGGCGCCGCGGGCGCGACGAGGACTCGTCCTGAACCTGCCACGCCGCCAGCAGCACCATCCCCAGCACCGCCACGACCGCCGCCGCCACACCCACGATCCACCCCATGCCCGCTCAACGCGGCCGCGGGGCCGTCGCGTTCCCGGGGCTGGGCCGGGCTGGGCCGGGCTGAGCTGGGTCGGGCCCAGGATGCCGGCGCGCTGTGGGCGCAGTGCGGGCGCAGTGTGGCGAAAACCGCATGGGCGGGCGACGGGCCCACCGGATACGCTGCCGGACGAACCGGAAGGAGCGCCCTGACCATGCCCGTGCGCGGAACCCTCGTGGACATTCCGACGGCGGACGGCACCGCCGACGCCTACCTCGCCCACCCCGACGACGGCCGGGCCCACCCCGGTGTCATCCTCTACATGGACGCCTTCGGGCTCCGACCGCACCTTGAGCGCATGGCCGACCGGCTGGCCGCGGCCGGGTACACCGTGCTCGTCCCCAACGCCTTCTACCGGGCGGGGCGCGCGCCGGTCGTCGAACTGCCGGAGCTCATCGACCTGGACCAGGCCGGCGAACTCTTCGCCCGGATCGTCCCGCTGCTCGACGCGCTCACCCCGGAGGCGACCGCGCGCGACGCGGACGCGTATCTGCGCTGGCTCGGCGAGTCCCCGCTGGTCCAGGACGGCCCGGTCGGCCTGACCGGTTACTGCCGCGGGGCCCTGCTGGCGCTGCGCACGGCCGCCAGCCACCCGGACCGGATCGCCGTCGCGGCCGGATTCCACGGCGGCAGCCTCGCCACCGACAGCCCGGACAGCCCGCACCTGGACGCCGACCGGATCACCGCCGAGCTGTACTTCGGCCATGCGGACGACGACCCCGCGCTGCCGCCCGAGCAGATCGACCGGCTCGCCGCGGCCCTCACCGCCGCCGGCGTCCGGTACCGGGCCGAGGTCTACGCCGGCGCCCCGCACGGCTACACCCAGGCGGACACCAGCCGCTACGACGCCGCGGCCGCCGAGCGGCACTGGGAGGCGCTGCTCGGCCTGCTGAAGCGGGTCCTGCCGGCCTGAGGCCGTACCTGTTGACCGGGCGCCCGTTCGGCCACGTACTGGTCGGCGCGAGTCCGCACCGGTCCGCACCGGTCCGCGCGGATCCGTGCGAGTCCACACAGGTCCGCGCGGGTCCGCGCGGTCATCGGAACCGGCCCCGGGGGAGGGGCCGGACCACGATCCAGGGGGACGGCACATGAACGCCAGCCAGGGCGAGCGGGCGAAGCCCGCCGGGCCGGATCTGCGGAGTGTCCAGGAGGCCGTCGCGCGGGCGCTCGGCGAGCACCTGCCCGGCGGAGTGCGCAGCGGTGAACTGGACCGCGGTGGACGGGCGTTGCGCTGGGTGGAGGCCGGTCGGGGTGGTGTCGCACCGATGGTCCTGATCGCGGGTTGCGGCACCACGGCGCTCGGCTGGTCGGCCGTCCTGCCCGAACTCGCCCGGTACGGGCGGGTCGTGGCGTACGACCGGGCGGGGCTGGGCGCCAGCGAGCCCGGTCGGGCCGCCGCCCCGACGCTGGACGGCCAGATCGCCGACCTGGCCGCCCTCGTTCAGCACCTGGAAGCCGGACCGGCGCTCCTGATCGGGCACAGCTGGGGCGGCCAGCTGGCCCAACTCCTCGCCTGGCAGCGGCCGGAGCTGGTGGCCGGGCTGGTCCTGGTGGACCCGGCGCACGAGGAGTTCCAGCCACGGTCCATCCGGGTCGCCGAGGCGGTGCTGAACCGGCTGTGGCTGTACCGGGCGGGATCGGCGCCGACGGCGTCGGCACCGGCGTCCCTCGATGCGGAGGTGCCGCTCGATCGGGCGGCGTCCCTCGATCCGGCGACGTCGCTCGACCGGGCCGAGGCGGCCGTGATCGCGCACCGGCACCAGCGGCGGGCCGTCCTCGCCGAGCAGCGGCTGACCTCCGTCGCCGTTCCGGAGATCCGGCGACGCCGCTCCACCGCACGACCGTTCGAGATGCCGGTGACGGTCCTGAGCGCGACCCGGGGGCTGCCCGGTGCGATGCGCGTCCGCTGGACCGCCCTGCAGGCGGGCATCGCGAGGAACGCCGTCCGGGGAACCCACAGCACGGTCCACGGTGCCGGTCACGCCATTCAGGCCGACCGGCCCCGGGCGGTCGTCGCGGCCGTCCGAGAGGTTTCGGATCACGCCCGATACTTCCTCATGGACTGATGATTCGTGCTCAATTCCTGTCCGGACCTGATCAACTGTGCCTGTAACCCGCTCTGGCACACTGTGTGCCGATGACCCGTCGGGGCGGGGCACGGAACACGGGGGGAGCAGGGGTATGAGCGGGGCGGGCACCGTGCTCGGCGGGCGGTACGAGCTGGTCGAGAAGATCGGCGGCGGCGCGATGGGTTCGGTCTGGAGGGCCGAGGACACCGTGCTGGCACGCCGGGTCGCGGTCAAGATCCTGCGCTCGGAGCTGCTGGAGGACGACACCTCCGCCCAGCGCTTCCGCCGCGAGGCCCAGCTCGTCGCCGCGGTCGACCACCCCGGCGTGGTGGGCGTCCACGACTACGGCGAGAGCGGCGGGGACGGCGAGGAACGCTGCGCCTACATCGTCATGGAGCTGATCGACGGCCGTCCGCTGGACAGGGTGCTCAAGGACACCGGCCCGATGAGCGTCGAGCGCACCCTCGACCTGGTGGCCGGCGCCCTGGACGCGCTGCACGCCGCACACCGGCGGGAGATCGTGCACCGGGACATCAAGCCGTCCAACCTGATGGTGCGCGTCGACGGGCGGGTGGCCATCACCGACTTCGGCATCGCCCGGGCGCTCGCCAGCACCAAGCTGACCGCCCCGTTCGCGATCATCGGCACCGCGCTCTACATGTCCCCGGAGCAGGCCGAGGGCGTGAACCTCGGTCCGGCCACCGACCTCTACTCGATCGGCGTGGTCTGCTACGAGCTGCTGGTCGGCGCGCCGCCGTACTCCGGTGACGGGCCGCTCCAGATCGCGCTCAAGCACGTCAACCAGCCGGTGCCGGAACTGCCGGACACCTTCCCGGTGTCGGTGCGGGCGCTGGTGGCCAGGGCGCTCGCCAAGAAGCCCGAGGAACGGTACGCGGACGCCGCCGCGATGGCGGCGGCGGCCCGAGCGGCCCGTGCGGCACTCGCGAGGGACGGCGGCGCGGGCGGCGCGCAGGCACCCGGGAAGGCAGCCCCCGAGGGCAGCGGGACCATCCCGCTCGGGGCCGGCGCGGGCTCGGCGGACAAGAACGGTGCGGCGGCCGACGGCGGTGCGGGGGCCAAGGGCGGTGCGGCGGACAAGGGCGGTGCTGTCGAACTGATCAAGGGCGGCGCCGGGGCGGGGGCCGTGGTGGTCCCCGCCGCGGGCGGCGCCCCGGCGGCGGACGAGGTCGCGAAGGTGGAACCGCAGGCTCCCACCGAGCCCGGCCGCAAGCGGTCGCGGCGCGCCCTGCTGGTGCCCATCGTCATCCCCGTCGTCATCTCGATGGGCACGGCGACCGTGCTGCTGGTCGACCGCGGGGCGGGCGGCTCCGACGCGGCCCTGCCGCCCGGCGCCCAGCCGACCGTGGTGGTCACCGTGCCGGCGAACCCGGGCACCGCCACCTCGGCGCCCGCGACCACCGCCGCGCCGGTCACCTCGGCGCCGACCGACACTCCGGCGGCCACCCCGGGCCCCGACCAGTCGGCACCCGCCGCCGGCCAGGGCCAGCCGCAGGCCCCGGTGCCTCCGGTGCCGGCCGCCGGACAGGGCGGCAGCGGCGGTGCGGGCGGTTCGAGCGGTGCGGGCGGTTCGAGCGGCGCCCGGACCGGTGGTACGGGCGCGGGTACGGGTACGGCTGCGGGCGGATCACCGGCCGATCAGGCGAACAAGCCCGGCGGTGGCAACCCGCCCAACCCGCCCGCCGACCAGAACCCGCAGCCCCCGGCCCAGACCACGAGCGGCACCGGCAGCACCTCGTCAGGTGCGAACAGGCCGCCGTCCTGCGGCGGCAACAGCTGGAGCACCATCGTCAGCGTGAAGGACGGCCGCACGATCGGGATGCGCGACGACAACCTGAGCGGGGACAACCCGATCCTGGTCGGCGGTCACTCGCAGTACGGCTGGGTGCGCTCGACCAATCCCGGCGCGTGGATCCTCTTCAACGCCTGCAACAACGGCGGCCCGCAGCTGGTCCAGACGATGGACGGGAAGGTCGTGCTGAGCAACGGGTTCAGCTTCCTCACCAACTGGACGGTCCGCAGCGGAAGTTCGGCCGGCTCGTACACGCTCGGCGACTACCAGAACCAGAGCTGCATGACCAACAACGGCCCCGGCAATGCGGTCACCATGGTCGCCTGCACCGCCGGCAACGCCGCCCAGGAGTGGAGGCTCCAGTGACGACCCCGGTCGACACGCGCCCTAGCAGCCTCCCTTCCGGCGGGCAAGGGGGGCAGGTGGCGGAACCTCGCCACCCGGGTGTCAAGGGACTGTATGGAATCTTCTACACACATGTAAAAGTCGATCGACGGTCGGCCTGTCAGGTGCCCCGGGCCCGCGTTCGGTGAGCGAGTGCCCGTAGGTGCAGGCGATCGGCCGTCGCTCTGCTCGAAGCCCTTGGCGGGATGCGGTGAATTGCCCCGATTCGCCTGCCGATTGGACGCTCTTTACCCAATGGCGGGACCTGGCCAATCAATGAAGCAGACCTGTCAATTCATCTGCTGGATTGTCATGCTTCTGGTCACCCCCTGGCGGTAGCCCCACCCCCACCCCTTGGTGGCGAGCCGCTCGACTGCACGGGGTTCCCGCACGTCAGCACCCGTCCCGCCCCACAGGGCCGACCCGGCCCCCGGGACGCGGTGCGACCGCGCCCTGACGCGGTTTCCCGGAAGGACTCGTTCGTGAAGCGTAAGCTCGCAGCCGTCGCCGTGCTCTCGGCCACGGCCCTGTTGACCGGTGTGATCCAGGTGAGCACCGCCGCCCAGGCCGCTCCCACCCCCTCGCCGCAGGCGCAGGCCGCCCAGCAGCACGCGACCGCGCTCAAGCTGGCGGCCGGTCAGGCCGGCCCGCTGGCCAAGGCGCTCAAGCTCGGCGACAAGGAGCAACTGGTCGCCAAGGACGCCGTGGTGGACAAGGACGGCACCCGCCACCTGCGCTTCGAGCGCATCTACGCCGGCCTGCCGGTGATCGGTGGAGACCTGGTCGTCCACCAGAAGGCCGACGGCTCGGTGAAGTCGGTCGACAAGGCGGTCGCCGCCCGGATCGCGCTGCCGAGCCTGACCCCGAAGATCGCCGCCGACCAGGCCGTCGCCCAGGTCACCGCGGGAGTCAAGGCCACCGTCGGGGTGAGCGCCGACGCCGACGAGTCGCCGCTCACCGAGGTCCACCGGGCCGGTCGGGCCGAGCTGGTGGTCTGGGCCACCGACGGCACCCCGCGCCTGGCGTACCGCACCACGGTCGAGGGCCTGCGCGCCGACGGCACCCCGAGCCGCCAGATCCTCGTCACCGACGCCGCCGACGGCCGGGTCCTCGCCACGCACGAGACGATCGAGACCGCGGCCGGCACCGGCAACGGCGTCTTCGTCGGTCAGGTCCCGCTGACCACCACCCAGAGCGGTTCGAGCTACTCGCTCAAGGACGCGAGCCGCGGCGACCAGTCCACCAGCGACCTCAACGGCGGCACCGACGGAACCGGCTCGCTGTTCGCCAACACCAGCAACAACTTCGGCGACGGAACCGTCAACAGTCGCGAATCCGCCGCCGTGGACGCCCAGTTCGGCGCCGCCACCACCTGGGACTTCTACAAGAACACCTTCGGCCGCAGCGGCATCCGTAACGACGGCGTCGGTGCCCTGAGCCGGGTGCACTACGGCTCCAACTACGTCAACGCCTTCTGGGACGACAGCTGCTTCTGCATGTCGTACGGCGACGGCAACAACGACACCGCGCCGCTCACCGAGATCGACGTGGCCGGGCACGAGATGAGCCACGGCGTCACCGCCGCCACCGCCAACCTCAACTACTCCGGTGAGTCCGGCGGCCTCAACGAGGCCACCTCGGACATCATGGGCACGATGGTCGAGTGGTACGCCAACCTGCCCTCCAACCCGCCGAACTACTGGATCGGCGAGCTGATCAACCTGCGCGGCGACGGCAGCCCGCTGCGCTACATGGACCAGCCGAGCAAGGACGGCGCCTCGGCGGACTACTGGGACGCGAACGTCGGCAACCTGGACGTGCACTACTCGTCCGGGGTGGCGAACCACTTCTTCTACCTGCTGTCCGAGGGCAGCGGCGCGAAGACGGTCAACGGGTTCAGCTACAACAGCCCGACGTACGACAACTCCACGCTCGCGGGCATCGGGCGGGACAAGGCCGCGCAGATCTGGTACCGCGCGCTGACCACCTACTTCACCTCGACCACCGACTACGCGGGCGCCCGGGCGGGCACCCTCAGCGCGGCGGCGGACCTGTACGGATCGGGCAGCGCGGAGTACAACGCCGTCGCCGCCACCTGGACGGCCGTCAACGTCAACTGAGCCGGGTCCGGCGCCGGTTCCGGAGAGACCTCGGGCGTGAGCCGAGCCCGGAACCGGGTCGGAACCGGGCCGGCCCGGGCCTGGACCGATCAGGCCCGGGCCCGGGAAGGAGTCGAGGCCCCGCCGGGCCGTGGGTGCCGGCCGGCGGGGGAGTACGGCGGGAGCGACGGTGAGCGGACCACCGTCGCTCCCGCTGTATGGCGCCTGACGATACGTCAATTTTCCTTCTCGTGCAGCTTTGGAGGAGGTTCGCGGAACGGATGGTGGCGGGCGGCGGAGCGCGGGGCGCGAAGTAGCACCTCCATCGGGCCTCCGTACACCCAGAAAACTCGACCATCGCGGTGGTAGTGGACAACCCCCGGGAGCGGCAGTGCACTTGGTTTCGGGGCGAACCCCCGGTTCCGTAGCGTCCCCGGCATGACGCTACTGAAGCAAAACCCGTCGAGCGCCGTCCGATGGCGCGGCCTGCTGGTCTACCTGGTGCTCGCCTACGCCGGGATGTGGGCGGCCATGACACCACTGCTCGCCGGCGGCTACCGGCGCGCCGACGCCCGTGAGGAGGTCGGCGCCCTGGAACAACTCTGCATCGGGGCCGCCATGCTGGCCCCGGCGCTGGCGGCCCTGCTCGTGGTCCGCTTCGTCGAGCGCGGCGGCGGGGTGCGGGAGGCGCTCGCGCTGCGGTGGCCCCGGCCGCGGGCCCGCGCGGTACGGGCCTGTCTGCTGCCGCTCGGGGTGCTCGGCGGACTGACGGCCGCGACGCTGGTGCTCGGTGCGGTGGCGGGCGGCTACCCGTTCGCCGGCTTCGGATCGCTGGACGCCGGGCGGATCGGATCGTGGGCGCTCCAGGGCTCGATCGGGATGATGCTGTCGCTGCCGCTGTTCTTCGGTGAGGAGATCGGCTGGCAGGGCTTCCTCTTCCCCCGGTTGCTGCGACTCGGCCGGGGCGAGGGGCAGGGCGCCGGCCGGGGTGAGGGCGGAGGCGGTGGCGGTACGGCGTCGTTGGTCCGGGCGTACGTGCTCACCGGAACGGCCTTCGCGCTCTGGCACCTGCCGACGCTGCTGATGGGCGGCCAGTACCCGGGGCGGCCCTGGTACCTGGCGGTGCCCGCGCTGACGGTGAGCTGTGTGCTCGTCCTGCCGGTCTTCACCTGGCTGAGGCTGCGCTCGGGGTCGGTGGTCCCGGCGGTGCTGGCGCACGCCTTCGCGAGCAGCATGAGCGTGTCGATGGTGCGGGAGTTCGCCGCCCCGGGCGCCGAGCTGGACCCGCTCACCATGTCGCTGGCCGGCTGGCCCGGCTGGATCGTCCTCGGCGGGTTCGTGGCCTTCCTCGCATGCACCGGGCGGCTGCGGCCGGGGCGGTACGGGCAGTGGTGACCGCCCGGGCAGCGGGCGGATGACGGGCGACGGATGACGAATGACAGATTTCATCATCTGTTATCCGTCATCAGACATCTGTCATTCGTCACCCGCCCGCCGGCGCCAGGTCCCTGCGGATCTCGTCCAGGATCAGCCCGGCGCCGGTGTAGCCGATGCCGAGCATCCACAGGCTGTCGTCCACGCCGAACACCCGCCCGCTGCGTACGGCGTCCAGGCTCTTCCAGAGCGCGCCCTCGGTGATCCTCCCCCGGTCCGACTTGGCCGCGTCCCCGTACACGGAGTAGAAGATGACGTCGGCCGCCGCCTGGTCCACCTGCTCGGGGCTGATCTCCATCGAGAAGCCGGGCTTGTCCTGGTTGGCGGGCCGGCCGAGCCCGATGTCCTTGAACAGCGAGCCGACGAAGGTGTCGTTGAGGTAGAGCCTGGTCGGTGCGCCCGCCAGGAAGCGAGCCATCTCGACCCGGGTGGCCGCCGCCCTGGCCGGCCCGCCGAGTGCGGTCACGAGGTCCCGCAGCCTGGTCCGGTACGCCGCGTCCGCGGCCTCGGCCTCGGTCTGGCGGCCCAGTGCCTCGGCGTGCAGCCGGACGTTCTCCTTCCAGGTCGGGCCGGTGGTCCTGGAGAGCACCGTCGGCGCGATCTTCGAGAGCTCGTCGTAGCGCTTGTCGTCGCGGACCTGGTTGCTCAGGATGAGGTCCGGCCGCAGTGCTGCGATCGTCTCCAGGCCGGGCTGGCCGATCGCCCCGACGGGCTTCGTCCCGGACAGCCGTTCCGCCGGCAGGTAGGCGGGGAAGGGGGCGCCCGCGGCGACGGTGGTGGCGCCGACCGGGCTGAGGCCGAGGGTGACCACCGAGTCCAGCGCGTCGGTGTCCAGGACCACCACCCGGCTCGCCCGCGCCGGCACGGTGCTCTCGCCGCGCGCGTGCCGGACCGTCCGCGTTCCGCCTGCCGAGCCGCCGCCGGTCGAGCCGGTCGAGCCTGCCGAGCCGGCACCCGGCGCCGGGGAGCCGGACCCGCAGGCGGTGAGCACGACCCCGGGGGCGAGCCCGGCGGCGAGGCCGAGGGCGGCGCGGCGGCTGAGCGGTCGGGGCATCGGCGGTACCTCCAACGTGCGGGCGGGACGCGGGGATCCCTGCCCGGACAGTGGCCCGGTTACGCCTCGGAGCCGTTCTCCCGTCGCTGGCGCAGGAGTTCGGTGTACTCGACGTGCACCCGTCGGTCCATCGCGAGGGCGAACTGGGCGTCCGCGACCGTACGCGCCAGCGGCCGGACCCGCAGGATGCGCTCGGTGAGGCGGGCCGCCGCGCCGGGCGGCAGCGGGGTGTCGGTGGCCAGCGCGCTGAGCAGGTGTTCGCTGACCACCTCGATGAAGATCTCGGCGATGGCGTCCACGTGTTCCTGGGTGCGTCGGCTGGCCTCCAGTACGGCCGAGAGCGGCACCCCCTCCGCCACCAGCTCGGTGGTGGCGTCCATCAGCCGGCGGCTGACGTGGGTGATGCCGTCGTCCTCGACGGTGATGTAGCCCTGGGCGATCGATTCGGCGGTGTTCTCCTCGGTGAGCTGGTCGCCGAACGCGGTCTTCAGTTCGTCCCAGTCCAGGCGCACCGGGGTCTCGTCGGACCAGGGCGCGACGATCGCCGCCTCCAGTCCGATCAGCTCGGCGACGTCCCGCCCGCTCTCGCCGGCACCGATCAGCTCGGCGATGCCGCCCAGGGTGTGGCCGCGTTCGAGCAGTTCACCGATCATCCGCAGCCGGGCCAGGTGCTCCTCGCTGTACCAGGCGATGCGGCCCTCCCTGCGGGGTGGCTGAAGCAGTTTGCGCTCGCGGTAGAAGCGCAGGGTGCGGGTGGTGATGCCGGCGGCCTCGGCCAGTTCCTCCACCCGGTACTCGCGTTTTCTGTCGCCCGCAGCAGCTCTGACCTTGTCCACGGCGATCAGCATAGGACCGCCGGCCCGGAAGGTTCCCCGAACCGGAGCCGTCGTGCTTCTTCCATCCGGTGTCAGCAAGGGCTACCCTGCCAACCATGCCAGTGATTACTGGCGCGATTGGCAGGGTCCCGGAGGCGAGCCCCCGGGAGGTTCCGGGGCCGCGACCCCGGGAGAGCGCGACGATCACCGTCCCACCCTCAGGAGGTTTGCCGCATGGCACCCAGCAGCAAGCGCCCCCGCTCCGGCGCGTCCGCAGCGACCGACACCGCCGCTGCGCAGGAGCCCGTCCCGCACGTCCGGGTGGCGGTGATCGGCTCCGGCTTCGGCGGCCTCGGCGCCGCGGTCCGACTGCGTCGTGCCGGGATCACCGACTTCGTGGTGCTGGAACGGGCGGACTCCGTCGGCGGCACCTGGCGGGACAACAGCTACCCCGGCTGCGCCTGCGACGTTCCCTCGCACCTGTACTCCTTCTCCTTCGCGCCCAACCCCGAATGGCCGCGCAGCTTCTCCGGCCAGCCGGACATCCGTGCCTATCTGGAGAAGGTCGCCACCGTCTTCGGCCTCCGCCCCCACCTGCGCTTCAACACCGAAGTACTGGAAGCCCGCTGGGAGAGCGAGCAGACCCGCTGGCGGATCACCACTTCGGCCGGCCAGTGGACCGCCGACGCCGTCGTCTCCGCCGCCGGACCGCTCGCCGACCCGCAGATCCCCGACCTGCCCGGACTGAGCGGCTTCCCCGGCAAGGTCTTCCACTCCTCCCGCTGGGACCACGACTTCGACCTGACCGGCAAGCGCGTGGCGATGGTCGGCACCGGCGCCTCCGCCGCCCAGATCATCCCGTCGATCCAGCCCAGGGTCGGCAAGCTGACGGTCTTCCAGCGCACCCCGGCCTGGGTGCTTCCCCGTCGCGACCGCGAGATCACCCAGCTGGAGAAGTGGCTGCACGGCCGCCTGCCGGTCACCACGAAGATCCGCCGCGGCACGCTCTTCGCCCTCCGGGAGATCCAGGTCGACGCCTTCGTGCGCCGCCCCGGACTACTGCGCCTGGTCCAGCGGCTCGCCGAGCGCCACATCGCCCAGGGCGTCCGCGACCCGGAGCTGCGCGCCAGGCTCACCCCGGACTACCGGATCGGCTGCAAGCGCATCCTGCTCAGCAACACCTACTACCCGGCCCTCGCGGCGGCCAACACCGAGGTCGTCTCCTCCGGCCTGCGCGAACTGCACGGCTCCACCCTGGTCGCGGCCGACGGCAGCGAGCACGAAGTGGACGCCATCGTCTTCGGCACCGGCTTCCACGTCACCGACATGCCCATCGGTGCCCGGGTGTTCGGCGCCAACGGCACCAGCCTGGCCGAGGAGTGGAAGGACGGCATGGAGGCGCTGCGCGGCTCGACCGTGCACGGCTTCCCGAACCTCTTCTTCGTCATCGGGCCCAACACCGGCCTCGGCAACAGCTCGATGATCCTGATGATCGAGTCCCAACTGAACTACATGATCGACGCGTTGACCACGCTCGGCTCGATCGGTGCCGCCGCTATGCAGCCCACCGCGCGCGCCCAGCGGCAGTGGAACCTCGAACTCCAGCACCGGATGGACCGCACCGTCTGGACCACCGGCGGCTGCCTCAGCTGGTACCTCGACCCGAACGGCAAGAACACCGTGCTCTGGCCCGGCTCCACCACCTCGTTCCGCCGGGCCACCCGCAAGGTCGACCTCGGCGAGTACGAGCTGATCATGCGCGCCGCACCGGCTGCCACCCGCACCACCGCCCAGGGGGTCTCCGCGTGAGCGCCCGGCTGCCCGAGGACTACGAACCGCAGCTTCCGGTGGAGGAGTTGAGCGTCCGTTCGGCGGACGGCATCCGGCTGCACGTCGAGGTGCACGGCCGGCCCGGAGCGCCCACCGTGGTGCTCGCCCACGGCTGGACCTGCTCGACCGTCTTCTGGGCCCCGGTGATCCGCCGACTGTCCGACCGCTACCGGGTGGTGGCCTACGACCAGCGCGGCCACGGGAACAGCGAGATCCCGCCGAGCCGGGCCCGCTACTCGACCCGGGCGCTGGCCGAGGACCTGTCCGCCGTACTCGCGCGGACCGTTCCGGCGGGCGAACGGGCCGTCCTCGCCGGGCACAGCATGGGCGGGATGACCATCATGGCCGCCGGCGGCCGCCCCGAGGTCGCCGACCGCACCGCGGCGGCCGTCCTGATCTCCACCGGGCCGGGCGACCTCGTGGCCGAACTCACCGTCCTGCCACCGGCCGTACGGCTCCGGGGCCTGCGGCGCTTCCTGCGCCGGCAGCTGCTGCGCTCCCGGATGCCGCTCGGGCCGGTATCGCCGGTCAGCCGGATGGCGCTCAAGTACGCCACCATGGGACCCGGTTCGTCCGCCGGCCAGGTCGAGGCGACGGCCCGGATCGTGCACGCCTGCCCGACCGCCGTCCGCGCCAACTGGGCCGCGGTGCTGGACCGGCTGGACGTCCACGCCGGGCTCGCCCGGCTCGCCGCGCCCACGGCGGTGGTGGTCGGCACCGGCGACCGGCTGACCCCGCCGGTGCACGCCCATCGGATCGTCGCCGAACTCCAGGACCCGCAGGGGCTGTTGCTGCTGCCCGGGGTCGGCCACATGTCGCCGCTGGAGCGCCCGGACGAGGTCGCCGCCGAGATCCACCGGATGGCCGCCGCGTACCTGGCGGCCGCGCCCGCCGGTGCTGCTTCGGCCGGTGGTGCTCCCGCCGGTGCTGCTTCCGCTTCCGTCGATGAGAGGACCGCCGTCGCATGAACGCCATCCCGCCGTTGTCCGCGCAGGTCGTCGTCGTCACCGGTGCCGCGCGCGGCGTCGGTGCGTCGCTGGCCCGCAAGCTCGCCCGGCGCGGGGCCAAGGTCGCCCTGCTGGGACTGGAGCCGGAGGAGTTGAAGGCCGCCGCCGCGCAGTGCGGTCCGTCCGCGAGCAGCTGGGAGGTGGACGTCACCGACCTCGACGCGCTGGAGGACACCGCCCGGCGGATCAAGGAGCACTACGGTCGGATCGACGCCGTCGTCGCCAATGCCGGGATCGCCATCGGCGGTCCGCTGACCGACAGCGACCACAAGGCGTTCAGCCGGGTCATCGAGGTCAACCTGCTCGGCAGCGTGGCCACCGCGCGGGCGTTCCTGCCGGCGCTCGCCGAGAGCCGCGGCTACCTGCTCCAGATCGCCTCGCTCGCGGCGCTGACCCCTGCGCCGCTGATGAGCGCGTACTGCGCCAGCAAGTCCGGGGTGGAGGCCTTCGCCCACTCGATCCGTGCGGAGGTGGCCTACCAGGGGGTCAAGGTCGGTGTCGGCTACCTGAGTTGGACCGACACGGACATGGTGCGCGGGGCCGACCAGGACGCCGTGCTGAAGCAGATGCGCTCCCGGCTGCCGTGGCCGGCGAACAAGACGTATCCGCTGGAGCCCGCGGTGGACCGGATCGTCGCCGGGATCGCCCGCCGGTCCGCCCACGTCTACGCGCAGGCCTGGCTGCGCGGGATGCAGCCGGTCCGCTGGCTGCTGCCGTCCCTGATCGCGGTGGTCGGCTCCCGGGACGTGGCCCGGATCGCACCCCAGCTCGCCGCCACCGCGGCGAGCCGCCTGCGCGCCGTCGGCGCCGGGGGCGCGGCGGACACCGCGGTCCGGGGGAGCCGGAGCGACGCGGGCGACTGACGGGTGAGGACTGAGGGCTGGGGGCCAAGGGCCTACGGCGGACAGCGGACTGCTGACTGCTGACAGCCGACGGACGACAGCGAACAGATGACGGACGACAGCTGACAGATTTTGAAATCTGTCAGCTGTCAGCCGCTCGCCGCTCACCCGCCCCCTCCGCGATCCCCGCCAGCGTCTCCAGCGCCCGCGCGAGCACCGGCAGCGGCGGGGACGCGAGCCCGACCCGGACGGCGGAGGGCGAGCGCCGGGGGTCGACGGCGAAGGCCGCCGCGGGCGTGACCGAGATCCCGGCACGCGCGGCCTCCGCGACGAAGGCCTCCGCCCGTCGGCCCGTCGGCAGCTCCCACCACAGGTAGTACGAGCAGGGGTCGGACCGCAGCCGTCGTCCCGTCAGCACCTCGCGGGCCAGCAGCTGCCGGGCCCTCGCGTCGGCCCGTTTCGCCGTCTCCACCGAGGCCAGCGTGCCGTCCCCGATCCAGCGCACCGCCGCCTCCAGCGCGAAACCGCTCGGCGTCCACCCGCCCGAGCGCAGCGCCCCCGCCACCCGCTCGCGCAGCGCCGCCGGGACGACCGCGAACCCGGTGGTCAGCCCCGGGGCGAGCCGCTTGGAGAGGCTGTCCACGAGCACGGTGCGCTCCGGCGCGAGCGCGGCCAGCGGCGCGAGCTCGGGCCGCAGGAAGGACCAGATGGCGTCCTCGACCACCGGCAGGTCGAGCCGTCGCAGCACCGCGACGAGTGCCACCGCCCGCTCCTGCGGCAGGCTCGCGCCGAGTGGGTTCTGCAGGCGCGGCTGGACGTACACCGCGCGCAGCGGCCCGGCCCGGTGGGCGGCGGCCACGGCCTCCGGCAGCAGTCCGTGCTCGTCCACGGCCAGCGGCACCAGTACGATGCCCAGCCGATCCGCCACCGCCTTGACCACCGGATAGGTCAGCTCCTCCACGCCCAGCCGCTGCCCGGGCGGCACCAGCGCGGACAGGGCCCCGGCGATGGCCTGCCGCCCGTTGCCGGCGAACAGCAGTCGCTCCGCCCCGACCTCCCAGGAGCCGGCCGACACCAGGCCCGCGAACGCCCGCCGGGCCGCGACCGTCCCGGCCGCGCCGACCGGCCGCAAGGCGTCGCCCAGCGCGTCCGGACGCAGCAGCGGCGCCAGGGCGCCCGCCAGCAGCTCGGCCTGCCCGGGGACGGAGGGGTAGTTGAGCTCCAGGTCCACGGGGGCGGCGGCCGGCTCCGCGAGCGGCACCCGGGCGCCGTCCGGTGCGCGCCCGGCCCGGACGAACGTCCCGCGCCCGACCTCCCCGACGGTCAGCCCGCGCCGGGCCAGTTCCCGGTAGACGCGTCCGGCGGTCGAGTTGGCGATGCCCCGGCTGCGCGCGAAGGCGCGCTGGGTGGGCAGCTGCTGGCCGGGCCGCAGTCGCCCGTCCGCGATCTCGGCGGCGATCCGGTCGGCGATCAGGCGGTAGTCGTCCATCGGCGGTCGGCCTCCAGAGGTCCCTCGTTGCTCGCTGACTCGCGCACCAGCCCAAGCACCAGCCCAAGCACCAGCCCATGCGCCGGCCCGGTCCGCATTGCACCGAGTGCAAAGTCATCATTGCATCGACCCGATGGTCCGTCCTAGCCTCCTCGCATGGACGCGTTGACATCGGCCGTGGACGGCCGGGCCGTACTCGGGATCGCCGCCGTGGCCCTGGGCATGGTGCTGTCGCCCGGGCCCAACATGATCTACCTGGTCTCGCGCTCGATCGCGCAGGGCCGTCGCGCCGGGCTGATCTCGCTGACCGGGGTCGCGGCCGGCTTCCTGGTCTACCTGGTCGCGGTGACGGCGGGAGTGGCCGCGGTGTTCTCCGTGGTGCCCGCCCTCTACACCGCGATCAAGCTGGCCGGCGCCGGGTACCTGCTCTGGCTGGCCTGGAAGGCGGTCAAGCCGGGCGGCACGGCGGTCTTCGCCCCGCAGCAGCTGCCGCCGGACCCGCCGCGTCGGCTGTTCGCGATGGGCTTCCTGACCTGCCTGCTCAACCCCAAGATCGCCATCATGTACATCTCGCTGCTGCCCCAGTTCGTGGCCCCGGAGCGCGGCCACGTCGCCGTGCAGAGCCTGCTGCTGGGTCTGGTTCAGATCGCGATCGCGATCACCGTCAACGGCCTGATCGCGGTGAGCGCGGGCGGCATCGCGGCCTTCCTCAACCGCCGCCCCGGCTGGCTGCGGATCCAGCGCTACGCGATGGGCACCGTCCTCGCCGGCCTCGCCGTGCACATCGCCGCCGACCGCGCCAAGGCCGTGGCGGTCTGAAGCCATGGTGCTCCGAGGCCGCAGCGGTCCAGGTGCGAGGTGCGAGGTGTTACGTGCTATGGCCGGTGGCGGTCCGCAGCACCTCGTACCCCGCCTGGACGAAGCGTCCGCCGCGCTTCGGGCCGGTGTTGGCGAGGGCCGCCACGGCGGTCGCGCCCGTTGGAGAGAACCCGACGAAGGCGGTGAACCCCCGGGTCGCGCCGGTGTGGAAGTACAGCTCGCGCCCGCCCGAGCGGCGGTGGTTCCACACCAGGCACAGCTCGTCGGGGGAGTGCGGAAGCCGTAGCCTGACCCGTTGGACCTCGGCCAGCGGCGTACCCAACTCGCCGCCCTTCTGGCCGAGATGGGCCTGGAGGTAGCGCAGCAGGTCGCTTCCGCTGGCCCGTACCGCGCCCGCGCCCGGCAGTCCGGGGATCCGCCAGGTCGGCATCGCCCGTCCACGCCGGTAACCGGTCGCCCGGCTCGGCTCGTCCGGCGAGTCCGGCTCGTCCGGTTCGTCCGGCGCGCAAGTGGTGGCATCGAGTCCCAGTGGCACCAGGACCCGCTTGGCGAGCAGCTCCCCGTACGGCAGTCCGCCCGTCTCGGCCAGCAGTCGCCCGAGCAGTCCGACCCCGTAGTTGGAGTACCGGTACATGCTGCCAGGCCTGCCGCGCACGGTGGTTCGGGCCAGAGCGGTTCTCAACCGGTCGTCGCCGAACGCCGCGTACGGGTTGGTCTGCCAGGTGGGCACGGCTCCGGCGAGCAGTCCGGGGGGCAACCCGGGCAGCCCCGAGGTGTGGGTGGCGAGGTGCAGCAGCCGGATCGGCTCGGGGGAGCGGACGGTCATCGGACGCCAGTCGGGAGGCAGTCGGTGTTCGACCGGGTCGTCGAGGGCGAGTTCGCCGCGCGTGGCCAGGTCGGCGAGCAGCAGCGCGGTGAACGTCTTGCTGACCGAGCCGAGTTCGAAGACGGTGTCCGGGGTGCATGCTGCCGCCCGCCCTCGCGCGAGGCGCCCGAAGCATCGCACGTCCCCATGCCCTTCGCGCGCCACGGCCACGGTGACCGCGGTCGCGTACGGCGCGGCCGCCCGCACTGCCGCACGGACGGCCGTGTCGAGTTCGTTCATGCGGCCGCGATGTCAGCGGTTTCGGCGCCGTCCGCGCCGCCGAGTGCCCGGGAGAGTGCGACCGTCGAGGCCACGACCGCGACCACGGCGGTGTGTTCGTGTGCGCGGATGGCCAACTCCTCGTCGTCCTCGATCGGTTCGTTGTCCCGGGGCACCAGGCCGTCCGCCCTCTGCACCGAGGCCAGGGCCTCCCAGCCGGTCCGCCCGGTGATGGGTTCCCCGATGCACGAGTCGACGATCAGCAACTCGCCGACCAGGTCCCACTCCCCGATCTCCAGCCAGATGTCGAGCCAGACCGGCAGCCAGTCGTGCAGGTAGTCCCGCATCGGTTCGGGCAGGTCCTGGGGTCGGGCGCCCCAGTCGGTGAGGTGGAAGACGGTGTGGGTGACCTGGTAGGCGGTGGACCAGGAGACGGTCCAGGGCTCGGGGAGCGCGCCGAGCCAGGTGCGGGCGGCGAGCGCGGCCCAGTCCGGCCGGTGGCTGAGTCCGATGATCCGACGCGCGTTGGCCACGGCCAGGTGCCGGCTGCCCTGGATCTCGACGGCGTGCACGGCCCGCAGCCGGCTGAGTGATTCGAGCAACTCCTCCAGTGCGGCGTGCCGGTGGCCGAGCCGGGCGAAGTGGGCGTACGTCTCCAGCGGGTCCGTGATGGTGACGTACCGCAGCTGGCGCTCGTAGAGCATGTCGCCCTCGCGCAGCTGGCCCCAGGCGGTCGTGAGGAGGTCGCGCGCGGCATGGATGTCGTGCGGTCCGGCGACCCCGTCGCGCAGCACCAGGGAGGAGGCCATCGCGACCTCGCAGAGCGGCTTGTAGATGTCGTCCGGTTCGGAGAGGTTGATGACGCTGTTGTCCGCGAACTTGCCGTAGCTGCCCTGGTACGAGGTGTGCAGCCAGGACAGCGCGCGGGTGCCGAGCTGTTGGGCGATGGTGAGCGTCTGGGTGTCGGTCATGCCGGGCTTCCCTCCAACAGGCGCTGGGCGACGGCGAGTTCGAGGCGCGTCCGGACGGCTCCGATGCCGACCAGGCGGGTCCGGTCCAGGACCGGTTCGACCTCGAGCCGTGGCGGGAGCCCCTCGGCGCTCGTCCAGGCGAGCCAGCGGGCGAGCCGTACGGCGGTGGTGAAGTCCCGTCGGAGCATGGAGCGGACGGTGCCGTGGGCGAGGTGCAGGGTTCCGGAGCGGGCGGCGTCGTGCACCGGACCGTCCAGTCCGGGCAGTGCGAGCACGGACAACTGCGCCATCCGTACCGACCAGGACTGCCAGCCCAGGTCGGCCGGTCCGGGCATGGGGGAGGGCGGTGAGGCCGGTGCGGCGTCCCCGTACGGTGTGCGGGCGAGCAACCGGTCGATCGCCCAGTCCTGCCAGGCGATGACCAGCGCGGCCTCGGCGGATGCCGGTGCCGGGGCGGGGAAGGCCCGTCGGGCCTCGGCGAGCAGCGCGGCGGTGGGTCCGTCGGGCTCGGCCCCGGCGAGCAGTTGCGGGGTGAAGAGGTCGGCGCCGAGCACGCGCACCGCGGCCAGCAGTGGGCGGGGCGCGGCGGTGTCCGGGTCCGCGAGTGCGGCCGCACCCCCGGCGCCCCGGAGGGCGTCGAGGGTCCGGCCGGCCACCCGCTCGACCGCCGCGGCGTACTCGTCACGGAGAGGGGTTTCGGCGAACGGCATGGTGGTGAGCTACTCCTTCAGGAGACTCGGGGCGGGCGCGGGGGCCCCAGGGGCGCACGGCCCGGTGGGGCGGGGGCCCCGGCTACCTGATCGGCTTCTCCTTCGGTCCCTTCGGGGAGAGCAGGACCAGGCCGAGCAGGAGCAGGAGCCCCGCGGCCTCGGGCGAGTACGTGGGCGCGTCGGACACGACGGCCTCTTCCTCCACCATCAGGCTCGCGAGTGTCTCGGCCTCAAGCGTCGTGCTGCGTGCCGTCGTTGCCGTTCCGGTCCGGAACTGAGTAAGCATCAGAAGTGCCTCCTCGTCTGGATTTCACCGCCCGGTCGGACGATGCCCCCGTTCGACAGTACGAGCACCTCCGGTGACCTGCATCCGCAGCCCGCTGAGCTGGGGCATTGCCCTGGATGTGGGCCCTGTCGCGGCGAGTCGGTACGGTCGGGGGCATGACCACAGCCTTGATCACCGGCGCGACCGCCGGCATCGGAGCCGCCTTCGCCCGCCGGCTCGCCCGCAGCGGCTACCAGCTCGTGCTGGTGGCCCGGGACACCGAGCGCCTGGAGCGCGCAGCCGCCGACCTGCACGGCAGGTACGGCATCGAGGCGGAGGTGCTGGCCGCCGACCTCGCGACGGACGAGGGCATCGGCGCCGTGGAGGCCCGGCTCGCCGACGCCGCCCGCCCGGTGGACCTCCTGGTCAACAACGCCGGCTTCGGCAACAAGGGCGCCTTCGGCACGGTTCCGCTCCAGGACGAGCTGGCCATGCTGAAGGTGCACATCGAGGCGATCCTGCGGCTGACCACGGCCGCCCTGCCCGGCATGCGGGAGCGCGGCCGCGGTGCGATCGTCAATGTCGCCTCGGTGGCGGCCTTCCTGCCGCGCGGCACGTACGGCGCGAGCAAGGCCTGGGTGGTGAGCTTCACCCAGGGCGTGCTGCGCGACCTCGGCGGTACGGGCGTGCGGATGATGGCGCTGTGCCCGGGCTTCACCCGGACCGAGTTCCACCAGCGGGCCGGGATGGGCACCGGCAACATCCCGTCCTGGTCCTGGCTCTCCGCCGACCGGGTGGTGGACGAGGCGATGCGCGACCTGGCCCGCGGTCGGTCCGTGTCCGTGCCGGGCAAGCGGTACAAGGCCGCCGTGGCCATCGCGCGGGTGCTGCCCTCCGGCAAGCTCGGCGGGCTCTCCTCGAAGGCGGCGCGCACCTACCGGACCAACTGACGGCCGGGGCGGTCGGGCGGTCGGCCGGCCGGGGCAGTCGGGCGCGGATCCCGGCCGGCCGGTCGGCTGGTCGGCCGGTCCGGGGGTCGGCGGGAGCCGAGGAATAGAGCAACCCTCACTATTAGCTTGTCTAACTATGAGCTATCCTCGCTATGCTGACCCCAGTCCGACCGTCCGCCCGACCGTCCCACCCAGGGAGGCCCGTCCTTGAGGCCCACCGCCATCGACTGGACCCCGCCCGAGCGAGCCGAGGGCGATCCCCGCCCCTCGGCCGAGTGGCGCCGCATCCTCGCGCTCTTCCGCCCGTACCGGGGCCGCCTGACCGTCGTCGGGCTGCTGGTGGCCGCCTCCGCGGTGGTCTCGGTCGTCTCCCCGTTCCTGCTCAGGGCCGTCCTGGACATCGCCATCCCGCAGGGCCGCACCGGGCTGCTCAGCCTGCTCGCGCTCGGGATGATCCTGACCGCCGTGGTGAACAGCGTCTTCAACGTCCTCCAGACGCTGATCTCCACCACCGTCGGCCAGCGCGTGATGCACGACCTGCGCACCTCCGTCTACGGCCACCTCCAGCGGCAGTCGCTGGCCTTCTTCACCCGAACCCGCACCGGCGAGGTGCAGTCCCGGATCGCCAACGACATCGGCGGCATGCAGTCGACGGTGACCTCCACCGCGACCAGCCTGGTCTCCAACCTGACCGCGGTGGTCGCCTCCGTCGTCGCCATGGTCGCCCTCGACTGGCGGCTGACCGTCGTCTCGCTGCTGCTGCTCCCGCTGTTCGTCTGGATCAGCCGCCGGGTCGGCCGGGAGCGCAAGAAGATCACCACCGAGCGGCAGAAGCAGCTGGCCGCGATGAGCTCGGCGGTCCAGGAGTCGCTGTCGGTCAGCGGCATCCTGCTCGGCCGCACGATGGGCCGCTCCGGTTCGCTGGCCCGGGAGTTCACCGACCAGTCCGACCAGCTCGCGGACCTGGAGGTGCGGGCCAGCATGGCCGGGCGCTGGCGGATGAACACCATCATGATCGTGATGGCCGCGATGCCCGCGCTGATCTACTGGGCGGCCGGGCTGACCTCCGCCGCCGGCGCGCCGATCGTCTCGGTCGGCACCCTGGTCGCCTTCGTCACCCTCCAGCAGGGCCTCTTCCGCCCGACCGTCAGCCTGCTCTCCACGGGCGTGGACGTGCAGACCTCCCTGGCGCTCTTCCAGCGCATCTTCGAGTACCTCGACCTGCCGGTGGAGATCGACGAACCGGCCGACCCGGTCACCCTGACGGGCATCCGCGGCGAGGTCCGCTTCAAGGACGTCGACTTCCGCTACGACCCGGAGCAGGAGCGCCCGACCCTGGCCGGCGTCGACCTCACCGTCCCGGCCGGGAGCTCACTGGCCGTGGTCGGGGAGACCGGCTCGGGCAAGACCACCCTCAGCTACCTCGTGCCGCGGCTGTACGACGTCACCGGCGGGCAGGTCGCCCTGGACGGCGTGGACGTGCGCGAACTGTCCTTCGACACCCTGGCCAGAGCGGTCGGCGTGGTCTCCCAGGAGACCTACCTCTTCCACGCCTCGGTCGCCGAGAACCTGCGCTTCGCCAAGCCCGGCGCCGACGACGCGGAACTGGTCGAGGCCGCCCGGGCCGCGCAGATCCACGACACCATCGCCGCCCTCCCGGACGGCTACGACACCCTGGTCGGCGAGCGCGGCTATCGCTTCTCCGGTGGCGAGAAGCAGCGCCTCGCGCTCGCCCGGACGATCCTGCGCAACCCGCCGGTGCTGATCCTCGACGAGGCCACCAGCGCGCTCGACAACCGCACCGAGCGCGCCGTCCAGCAGGCCGTGGACACCCTGGCCGCCGGCCGCACCACGATCACCATCGCACACCGGCTCTCCACCGTCCGCGCCGCCGACCAGATAGCCGTCCTGGACCACGGCGAGGTGGTCGAACTCGGCACCCACGAGGAGCTGGTGGCGCTGGACGGCCGGTACGCGGCGCTGCTGCGCCGGGAAGTGCCGGAGGCCGCCGGGCAGCCCGAACCGGCCGTGCTCGGGCGCGCGTGACGACCCGGGCGCGGGCGCGTGCGACGACCCGGGGCGCGGGTGCGAGCGTGGGCGTGCGCGCCGGTGGCGGACGCGGCGGTCAGGCCGCCTTCGGCACCTCGTTGTAGCTCTCCGCGACCTCCTGGCCGGAGAGCCGCTGGATGGCCGCCATGACCTCGTCGGTCACCTGCCGACGGGCCTTCAGCGAACGGGCCTGCCCGTGCAGCTCGTCGAAGTGCAGCGGCTCGCCGAAGCGGACCGTCACCTTCTTCAGCCGCGGGATCCGCTTGCCCACCGGCAGGATCTGCTCCGGACCCTCCAGCGCCACCGGCACGACCGGCACGCCCGCGGTCAGCGCGAGCCAGGCGACGCCCGTCTTGCCCCGGTAGAGCCGGCCGTCCAGCGAGCGGGTGCCCTCGGGGTAGATGCCGAAGGCCTTGCCGTCCTCCAGGATCTCCAGCGCCGACTCCAGCGACGCCTGAGCGGAACGGTAGGTGCCGCGCTCGACCGGCACGGCGCCGATGGCCTCGAAGAAGTCCTTGGAGAGCCGGCCCTTGAGCCCGGTGCCGGTGAAGTACTCGGCCTTCGCGAGGAAGTGGACCCGGCGCGGGGCGGTCAGCGGGATCACCACGCTGTCGATGAAGGACAGGTGGTTGCTGGCCAGGATCACCCCGCCCTTGCGCGGCACGTTCTCGATTCCCTCGATGGCCGGCCGCCAGATCCCCCGCGAGACCGGTTTCAGCACCAACTTGGTGACGAGGTCGAGCACGATTCCCTCCCTGGACGAACGACCGCCCGGGAGGAGCCCGGGCCTGCAATCAGATCCGCAGACTACGACACCCACCCCCGCGCACGTCCACTCCCGGCGACCGTGGCGCACGCCACGGCCGGGTAGGGTACGGCCGTCCGAACCGAGCGACACCCGCAGTACCCAGGAGGGCACGATGGAGACCACCGAGGCGATCAAGGCCTTTTTCGACCGTTTCGACAAGGACGGCGACGGCAGGATCACCCCGGCCGAGTACGCCCTGGCCGCCAACGAGATGGGCGACCACGACGTCACCATCTCGATGGCCGAGGCGCTGATCCACAGCATGGACACCAACCACGACGGCGTCCTGACCTTCGAGGAGTTCCTGGCCGCCCGCCGGCGCTGAACCCGCGCCGACGGGGCCGGTCGCCGTACCGGCGGCACCGGCCCCGTCCGGAGGCCCCCGCTGTTCTCCGCAGGGTCCTCCGCAGTGTCCTCTGCAGGGGCCGCTACTCCTCCACCGGGAACACCCGGCGCACCACCCGCTCCGAGGCCCCGCCGTCGTCCCAGACGCAGAACTTCGCCCGGAACCGCGCCCGCGCCGCTGGCCCCGGGTCGCCCGCCAGCAGCGCCCGCGCCAGCCCGTCCGCGTCCACCGTGACCGCGCCCGGCGGCTCCGCGAACAGGTCGAAGTAGACGCCGCGTTCCCGCTGGTACTCCTCCCAGTCCGGGGCGAAGATCACCACCGGCCGGTCCAGCACCGCGTAGTCGAACATCATCGACGAGTAGTCCGTCACCAGCACGTCCGCCGCGAGGTAGAGGTCCTCGACGGTCGGGTGCGCCGAGACGTCCACGATCCGCGCCGATTCCGCGCCGGCCGCCGACAGGTCGCCCGGACCGTCGGTGTGGAAGTAGTGGGTGCGCACCAGCAGCGTGAAGTCCGGGCCCAGCCGCCGGGCCAGCGCCGCCACGTCCAGCAGCGGCACGTAGCCGCCCTTGCTGCCGCGGTGGGTCGGCGCGTACAGCACCGCCCGGGTGTCCGGCCGCAGCCCGAGCCGCTCGCGCATCGCCCGGACCTCGTCCGGAGCGGCGTTCGCCAGCCGGTCGTTGCGCGGGTATCCGGTGTCCAGCATCTCGTACCGGCCGGGGAAGGCGCGGGCGAAGTGCCCGCTGGTGTGCGGGTTGGGGGAGACCAGGAAGTCCCAGCGGTCGACGGCCTCCTGGAGCAGCTCGAAGTCCATCCCCTCGGCCGCCGCCGGGTGGTCGCGCAGGTCCATGCCCATCGCCTTGAGCGGCGTGCCGTGCTGGGTCTGGACGTGCACCGTGCCCGGCCGCTTCGTCATGGTGCGGGGGAAGTTGACGTTGTTGACGAAGTACTTGGCGGTCGCCATCGCCCTGAGGTAGGCGGGGGTGTTGACGATCACGTGCGGAACCCCGGGCGGCAGCGCGGCGGCCTGGGCGCGGTTCTCCACCACCCACACGCCCCGGATCCGCGGGGCGAGTTCCTTCGCCTTCTCGTAGATCGCCGCCGGGCTGCACGCGTAACCCCGGTGCCAGTAGGCGGCGTAGACGGCGAGGTTCTCGTCCAGCGGCAGCCGGCGGAACGCGTTGTACGCGGTGAACCGGGCGCCGCTGCGCATCCCCTTCTTCACCGCGGGCGCCACCGCCCGCGCCCCGCGCTTGAGTTCGCGCGGCAGCCGCCCGGTGCGGCGCAGCTCCGCGTAGGCGATCCGGGCGCCGCGGGCGGCCAGCCGGTACTGCACGCCGCGCACCCCGCCGGGGAAGCGGTAGCCGGCCGGGCGGTGGCGGTCGAAGTGCCGGGCGATCCGCCGGAAGAAGTCCTTGCGCAGGTCGGCGGGGACCAGCCCGGGGGTGTCGTAGACGTTCAGCGCCTGGCGGACGGTCCGGTCGAAGACCAGGGTGCGCAGCGGGTCCGGGACCGGCCGGCCGGGGCGGTCCGGGCGGTCCAGGAAGGCGAAGATCGCGTCGTACTGGGCGAACACGTCCGCGTGCTTGGGGGAGGAGGTGGCGGTGATCGCGCCGTCCCGGCCGCGCCGGTAGAAGTAGCAGGGGCGGTCGAGGTAGCGCAGCCGCTCGGCGGCCAGCAGCGCCGGGTAGGTGACCGAGATGTCCTCGTAGTAGCCGCGGCCGAAGGAGACGCCGAGGCCGTCCAGGAACGCGCGGCGGAACAGCTTGTTCCACACCGACATCACGGTCTGGAACAGCGCCGGGTGCTCGGCCAGGGTGCAGCCCTCGACCAGCGGGGAGCCGGCCAGCACGTGGCGCCAGGGGTTGGGCTCCGTCCCGCCGTCCGGGTAGACGTGGGTGAAGTCGGTGATCAGCACGTCGGCGGGGGTCTCCCGGCGGCGCTCCTGCGTCAGCTCGTCCAGCAGCGCGCCGACCGTCCCCTCGGGCACCCAGTCGTCGCTGTCCACGAACCAGACGTACTCGCCGCGGGCCTGCGGCAGGGCGGCGGTGCGGGCGCCGCCGAGGCCCTGGTTCTCGGTGAGGTGCAGTACCCGCAGCCTGCTGTCGCGGGCCGCGTAGGCGTCCAGGATCGCGCCGGAGCCGTCGGGGGAGAGGTCGTCGACCGCGATCACCTCGAAGCGGGTCTCCGCGGCGGGGGTGTCGCCGAGGATCGAGTCGAGGCAGTGCGGGAGGTACCGCTCCACGCCGTGGACCGGGAGCACGATGCTGAGGAGGAGGGACACGCTGGCCGAGTGTACCGATCCACCGGGTGTCACCTGCGCGGACGTCCGGTGCGGGGCTTCCGGGGTGGTGGCCGGGGCGGTGACCGGGGGTGGCGGTGGTCGTGGGGCGAGGTTGTGGCGGCGGTGGGGCGGCTCGCGGCAGGGGCCGTGGTGCACCCGGAACCGCCGGTGCCGGGCCCCTTGCGGGGCGGCACCGGCAGTCAGGTGGCGGTCCGGCCGACCCTCGACGGCCGACCGCCGGTCCGGGCACCGCGCGAGCCGGGCCACCGCAGCGTCGAGGCGGCCGGGCAGTGGCTCGCGGGAGCCGGAGTTCTTCATCAATCGAACACACGCTTGGGTGCGGTGCGGGCACCGGCGTGTGCATCAGATACTGCTTGGAGGTTCGGCGGGAGTCAATCCCTCGAATGTGTTCACTTCCTGAAGTCGGTCGGTCACGGTGTCGGCCGGCGCCCGGTTCCGCCGGGCCGTGCACGGATCGGGCGCGGCAGACGCCCCCCGATGATCGCTTTGTCGATGTGGCGGCCGCCTCCCGGCTGTCCCCTATATGGCGGCGCGAGCGGGGCGCGGGGTGGGGTGCGGGTGGGTCGCGGGCCGGTTGCGGGCGGGTCCCGGGCGGGTCGTCGGTGGGGTGCGGGCGGGCCGCGGTGCCCGGATCCGCAGGGGCACCGCCGTGCGCCGGGCGCGTGTCGTGCGCGTGCCGTGCGTACGGTTGCCGCACCCGTGCCTGCCGGACCGGGTGACGGACGGCCGGTCGTGCACCATCATTGATGCCTAGTCGTGACCGGCCCGGTGGCCCCTGGTGCTTCGTCAGTTGACGCCGCACGATACGGTGGCACAACACCAAGGACGGTTGCGCGAAGGCCGTCCTTCACGGATAGTCTTCGCCTCACGGCCCTGGCGCCTCGTAGGGGTGGGAAAAACTGATGGAACACATGCAAGTGCGGACTCGGCCCCGCGTGCCGGCGATCCAGTGCGGTGTCGGCACGACCGGCCGCCGGATCGACCGACACCTGGCCGTGCTCGGCGCGCCCGCACTCCCGGCGGTGGACACCGCCGAAGCGCTCGGGTTGATAAGGGAGCTCACGCCGCGCGGCGCCGAGGCCCCGACGACCCGTCGTCGCCACACCAGGATCTCGCTGCTGACGCCGCTGCGTCGGCTGCGGCGGAGCCTCTTCGGCGGGCGCGGCTAGTTCGACCGGCGCGGTACGGGTCCCTCCCCGCCGCCCGGTCGGGAACCGACCCGGTGGACCGTCCGGTCCACCGGGTCTTCGGTGTGTCCGGACGATGTCCCGGGTTCGGGTCCGGTGGGGGCTCCGGTGAAGGCCCCGGGCGAGGGCTCCGGCGCGTGCCGCACCGTCCGGGTGATGTGGTCTGAACCTTTCACCCTACGCGAGTTCGCCTCCCCGGCGCGGCGAGTCGGCGAGGGAGTACGCCCGGCCCGCTGACCTGGGACAGGATGGCGCCATGGCGGACAACAACCACTCCACCCGGACCGGCTCCTTCCCGGACACCACCTTCCAGAGCGGCACCATCGAGATCACCACCGGCAACCGCGAGGTCGCGCTCGACATCACCGACCGCTGCGCCGCGTTCCTCGACGAACGGGCCACCGGGCGCGACGGCCTGCTCAACATCTTCGTCCCGCACGCCACCGCGGGGATCGCGGTGCTGGAGACCGGCTCCGGCAGCGACGACGACTTCCTCGCCACCCTGCGCGACCTGCTCCCGGCCGACGACCGCTGGCGCCACCGGCACGGCAGCCCCGGCCACGGCCGGGACCACGTGGTGCCCGGCCTGGTCGCCCCGCACGCCACCCTGCCGGTCCTCGGCGGCCAACTGGCCCTCGGCGTCTGGCAGTCGGTGGTGCTGATCGACACCAACGGGGACAACCCGCGCCGGACCGTCCGGCTGTCCTTCCTCGGTTGACCGTGGCGCGGTGCGCGCGGGGCCCGGGCGCGCTCGGCGGGTTCGATGGGGTCGGCGGGCTTAGCGACTCAGCGGACGTGCGAGGCCACCGCGGCGAGGTAGCGCTCGATCGCCAGGTGCTGGCAGAGCAGGGCCACCGGGCGGCCCAGCCTGGCGTACCAGGCGGACAGCCGGGAGAACGCGGTGACCTCGAACCACACCTCGCCGTCGGCGTCCATCGACACCAGGAACGCCTCCTCGCCGCGCTCGGGGTGCCCGGGGAGGGTTCCGTACCCGAACCCGATCCGGTCCGGCTCGTCCACCGTCCACACCACCCGGCAGGGGATCACCAGCCGCGGCCGCCGGCTCCCCGGCAGGTTCAGTCGCAGCAGCACCGTCCCGCCCTCCCGGGCCGGGCCGGCGGGGTACACCGCGAAGCCGGTGCCCAACTGGCTGCCCCAGTCGAGCACGTACCGACCGGCCCGCTCCAGAACCTCCGCGCCGCGCCCCAGGTGGACCCGCCGTCGCAGGTGGGCGTAGCCGTCCGGCAGTCGTCCGCCCCCGCCCCGGGTGGCGCCCACCTCGGGGTACGACGGGGCGGTGGCGTGGGCGGCGAGGAGACGTCGGTGCAGGTCGGTGGGCATGCCGGTCACGGTAGCCGCCGGGCCGGAGGGGGCCTGCGGCGGGGCGGGACGGGTTCCAGCGGGCGGGCTTCAGTGGATGAATGACAGCGAACAGATTTCAGATGACGGATTTCAGCGAACGTTTTCTGAAATCTGTTCGCTGTCATTCGTCCGCCGGGACGCTCGGGCCGGCTCGGCCGGGGCCGAGCCTGTTGCAGCTCAGCGGGGAGCGGAGTAGGAAGGCGGCATGAACGACACCGGTACGAACCAGGAAGCGGCCGTCTGCGAACTCGTGTCCGAGGGCGAAGCGGAGGCGGCGCTGCGGCACGACCCGAAGGCGACCGGGCCGCGCGCCGACTGCGTGCTGTGCGGGGAACCGACCGAACTGCCCGCCGACCGGCCCGGCAGCACCCTCTGCCCGGTGTGCGCCTGGCAGCAGGCGCAGCGGATCGCCTGCTCGGGCTGAACCACGGCCGACCCCGGACTCCCCCCGGGGTCGGCCTACGCGTCCTCCCGCCCGGCCAGCGCCAGGGTCGAGCCGTGCCGCCCCTTGCGGACCAGCAGCTGGGCGGGGATGCGGCTGCGCAGGTCGGCGACGTGGCTGACGATGCCGACCGCGCGGTCCCGCTCGCGCAGACCGTCCAGGACGTCCATGACCTCCTCCAGGGCCTGCTCGTCGAGGGTGCCGAAGCCCTCGTCGATGAAGAGGGTGTCCAGCGGCATGCCGCCGGCCTCGTCGGTGACCACGTCGGCCAGTCCCAGGGCGAGGGAGAGCGAGGCGAAGAAGCTCTCGCCGCCGGAGAGGGTCGCGGTGTCCCGCTCGGTGCCCGTCCAGGCGTCGACCACCCGCAGGGCCAGGCCCGAGCGCTTGGTGCCGCTGCCCCGGTCGTCGCTGTGCACCAGGGTGTAGCGCCCGCCGGACATCCGGACCAGTCGGTCGCTGGCCGCCGCCGCGACCTGCTCCAGCCGGGCCGCCAGGACGTACGACTCCAGGCGCATCCGCAGTCGGTTGTCGGCGGCGGTGCCGGCCGTGAGTGCGGCGAGCCGGGTGATCCGCCCGTACCGGTCCAGCGCGGGGGCCAGTTCGGCGGCGAGCCCGGTCAGCTGCCGCCCGATCGCGGCCAGCGCCCCGCAGCGCTCGCGGGCCGCCGCATGGGCGGCGTGCGACCGGCCGAGCCGGTCGGTGGCGGCGCCGAGCTCGGCCGCGACGGCGGGCAGGTCCACCGGCGGACGGCCCGCGGCCTCGGCCAGCTCCGGCAGCCCCAGCTCGCGGCGGACGGCTGCGGTCTCCGCGCGGTGCCGCTCCAGCCGGGCCTCCAGCCGCTCGCGCTCCTCGCGCGGCAGCAGCACCGCCAGGGCCGCCGCCGGGTCGGGGAAGCCCGCCGCGGCGGCGGCCTTGCCCAGTTCGTCCTCGGCCTCGTCGAGCCGGGCCGCCGCCTCCGTCCGGGCCCGGGCGGAGTTCGCCGCCGCGGCGACCGCCTCGGTGAGCCGGGTGAGGGCCGCGGCCCGGTCGGCGACCGAGGGCGCGTCGCCCCGGGCGGCCACCACCCGGGCGGTCAGCGTCTGCTGCTCGGTGCCGAGCGCCAGCAGCCGGTCGGAGAGGACGGCGGCGCGCTCCTTGGCCTCCTGCAGCTCGTCGACCCGGCGGGTGCGGTCCTGCGACAGCCGGGCGATCTCCTGCTCGACCCGGCCGAGCGCCTCCGCCGCGTGCCGTGCCCCGCGATGCTGGTCCTCCAGCCCGGCCAGGGCCTGCGCGAGCGCCTCCGTCGTGTCCGGCCCGGCCGCGCCGGCGGCGGTGGCCTCGCGCACCCGCAGTGCGGTGAGCGCCTGGTCGGCTTCCGTCCAGACCCGCTCGGCGTCGGCCTGGGCCCGGCGCGCCCGCTCCTCGTCCTCGGCGCCGACCCGGCCGCCGGGCGCGGCCTCGGCGGGCGCCGGGTGCTCCGGCGAACCGCAGACCCGGCAGGCCTCTCCCGTGCGCAGTTGCTCGGCCAGCTCGGCGGCCATGCCGCTCAGCCGGCGGTCCCGCAGGTCCAGGCTGTGCTCCCGGGCGTCCAGCGCGGTGGTGCGCAGTGCGACCGCCCGGGGCTCGGCCGCGGCGATCTCGGCGCGCAGGCCGTCGCGCTCCCGCGCCGCACCGAGGCGTCCGGTCAACTCGGTGCGCTGCCCGTCCAGTTGCTCGACCCGGGTGGTCGCCGACCGGGCCTCGGCGTGCTGCTGCTCCAGACGGCCCAGTTCGCCCTCGAACTCGGCGAGCCAGTCCTCGGCCTCCTCAGCCAGTTCCTCGGCGGCTCGCCGGTCCTGTGCCAGGGAGCCCTGCTCGTGGGCGAGTTCGGCGCAGCGCCGCTCCTCCGCCCGGGCCGCCTCCAGCCGGACCACCTCGGCCCGCAGCCGCAGTTCGGCCTCGGCCAGCCCGGCCGCGTCGGCCCCGGCGAGATCCCGGCCCCCGGCACCGGATCCGGCCAGCAGCTCGCGGTGCCGGCGCTCCAGCTGCCGCGCGCGCCCGAGCGCCTCGGCCGCGCTCTCCCGCAGTCGCAGGGCGGACTCCACCCCGACGGCCTCCTGCGCGGCGGCGAGCCGCCGCCGGTCCGCCGTCGCTGCGGGCTCGAAACCGGCCAGCCGCTCGGCCCGGTCCAGCGCCTCGCGGTGCCGGCGCTGGCGACCGGCCAGCTCCTCGGCGGCCTCGCGGCGCTCCTGGGCGGCGCGCTGGGCGGCCCCGGCGCCCGCGAGGGCGGCCTCGGTGACGGTGAGCTGCTCGGCCGCGCCGCTGCGCAGGACCGCCGCCCAGCCGAGCACCCCGGCGGCCAGACCGTCGTCGTCCTCGGCCGGCACCCAGCCCGCGGCGGGTTCGGCGCCCGGACCGGCCGCCTGCTCGGCCTTGCTGGCGAGGTCCCGCAGCCGGCGCCGGCCGGCCTGGACGGCGGCCTCCTGGCCGCGGCGCTGCTCGGCCAGCCAGGCCTCCACGTGCTGGAACCGCTCGGTGTCGAACAGCCGCCGCAGCAGCTTGCCGCGCTCCTCCGAATCGGCCTTGAGGAAGCGGGCGAAGTCGCCCTGCGGCAGCAGCACCACCTGGCAGAACTGCTCCCGGTTCATGCCGATCAGCCGGTGGATCTCCTCCCCGGCCTCCTGGTGCGACTTGCTGATCCCGCGCCAGCCGGGCGCGCCGTCGCCCGTGTCGAGGACCCACTCGCGCAGCAGGGTCTGCGCCCGCTCGACGGTGGTGCCGCTCCCGACCTTCTTCGGCCGGCGCTGCTCGGGCAGCCGGGTGACCTGCAGCCGCCGCCCGCCGAGGGTCAGCTCCAGCTCCACCGAGGTCAGCCGCTTCGGGTCGGCGTGGTCGCTGCGCAGCCGGTTGGCCCGGCGCGCGCCCGGCGTCTCGCCGTACAGGGCGAAGCAGACCGCGTCCAGCACGCTGGTCTTGCCCGCGCCCGTCGCGCCGCGCAGCAGGAACAGCCCGCCGGCGGCGAGCGCGTCGAAGTCCACCGTCTCGCTGCCCGCGAACGGGCCGAAGGCGGTGACGGTGAGCCGGTGCAGCCTCATCGGGGCAGGTCCGCCTTCCGGTCCGTGGTCTCCCGGACGCGCTCGAAGCCCTCCCGCAGCCAGCCGAGCTCGTCCGGCTCCGGCTCGGCGCCGGGGCGGACGTGCCGCAGGAAGCCCTCCGCGATCTCCAGGTCCGCGCGGCCGCTGACCCGCGCCGCGTACGACTGCGAGGGCTCGGCGTCGCTCCGCTCGGGGTCGAACAGCAGCTGGAGGGTGTGCGGGAAACGGCGGCGCAGCCGCTCCATCGGCTCGCTCGGCCGCGCCGCGTCGGTGAGCGTGGCCTGCACCCAGGACTGCTCGTGCTCGGCGTACCGCTCGTCGGTGAGCAGCGCGTCGAGGGTGTCGCGCAGTGTCGCCAGGCGGCGCGGCTCGGGACAGGGAACGCGGTCGGCCGTCACCGAGCCGTCGGCGGCCAGGTCGACCAGCCACATGGTCTTGCGCTGGTGCACCTCGGAGAAGGAGTAGGCGAGCGGGGAGCCGCTGTAGCGCAGGTGCGGGGCGAGCGTCTGGCAGCCGTGCAGGTGGCCGAGCGCGGCGTAGTGCACGCCGTCGAAGACCGACGCGGGGACGGAGGCGACGCCGCCGACCGCGATGTCCCGCTCGCTGTCGCTCGGCGCGCCGCCGGTGACGAAGGCGTGCGCCAGCACCACCGCCCGGGTGTCGGCCGGGCGTGCCGCGAGGTCCTCCCGGACCCGGTCCATCGCCGCCCCGAGCACCGCCGCGTGCCCGCCCTTCGTCAGCCCGAACCGCTCGCGCACCAGGGTCGGCTCCAGGTACGGCAGCCCGTACACCGCCACCGGGCCGTGCTCGTCCGCCAGCAGGACGGGCTCGGCGCACTCGCCCGGGTCGGTCCGCAGGTGGATGCCGGCCCGGCCGATCAGCCCCGCCCCGACGCCGAGGCGGCGGGCCGAGTCGTGGTTGCCGCTGATGAAGACCGTCGGCACCCCGAGATCCGCCAGCCGGTGCAGCACGTCGTCGAACAGCGCGACCGCTTCCAGCCCGGGCAGCGCCCGGTCGTACACGTCCCCGGCGACCAGCACGGCGTCCACGCCCTCGGACCGGACCACCTCCACCAGGTGGTCCAGGAAGGCGCGCTGGGCGTCGTGCAGGCTCTCCCGGTGGAACGAGCGCCCGAGATGCCAGTCGGAGGTATGCAGCAGTCGCATGGTTCCCGACCCTAACCCGCAGCACTGACAATCCCGCCCGACCCGGTGGAACCACTGGCCCCCGGCGCCCCTGGCACCCCCGGCGCCCCTTGCGTCCGGGACCGGGCTCCCGGGGCCGTGCGGCGGTGGGCGGGGCGGTGTGGCGCCGAGCCCGTTCGATCACTCCGGGTGAATTGTCAGTGGCTCTGTGTATGTTCCTCGGCGTCGGCCACTCCCGGTCGGGGTGGTCGGCGCGATCCGGTGTCGGAGGGCGAGAAGGAGGAGCCATGGCTGCGGTACGGAAGTCGGTGCGCGAGGTGCTGGGCGCTGCGGCGGGGTGGTCCCCGCGGGAGCGCCGGCGGGTGCTGGTGCTGGGCGGGCGGCGGCCGGGTGGCGGTGCCGGTGGGGCGTCGGCGGGCGGGCCCGGCGGTGCGGCGCCACCCGGGGGCGGGCGGCCGCCGGGGGCCCGGGCGGGAGGGGACGGTGCGCGGGCGGCCGGCCGAGGCGGCCGGGCCCGGGGTGCGCCGCCGCCCCAGCCGGTGGCGCTGGCCCTGGCCGTCGACGCCGGGGACTTCGCCGGGCTCGCGCAGTACGGGCTGTTCGGCGGGCTCGGGCACCAGGCCTACCTGCGGCGGGCGGAGGAGCACCTGACGGCCCTGTACCGGCAGGGGCTGGAGGTGCACCTGCGGGTCCTGGAGGCGGGCGACTTCGAGGACTACTGTGCGGCGCTCGGCCTCGACCCCCGGGCGCCCGCCGCCCGGGTCGCCTACGCGGGCGATCCGGAGCTGGCCGGGGAGCCGTTCGTCTACGCGGGGGAGCGGCTGGCCGAGCTGGTCCCGGTGCTGCTGGACGACCACCGGGCACGGGTGCGGATGTCCGTGGCCTGTGCGGCTCTGCTGGGCGCCGTCGGCGACGACCCGGCCGGGCAGCGTCGGATGGCCGCCGTGATGCGGTACGTGACGTCGGTCTACCTCGCGCTGGCCGAGGGCGCGGGGGAGGGGTGCCATCTGCTGACGCTGCGCTGCCACGGCCCGGAGGACGGCGAGGAGCTCACCTCGGCGGTGGACGTCTGCGTGGAGGAGGGGCTGCTGTACCCCGCGGGGCGGGACGCCGAGGCGTTCTGCGTCACGCTCGCGGCGGGCGTCGCCCTGGGCGGGGAGGGGGCGCTGCTGCTGCACGGCGATCCGTCGGTGGGCGTACGGGTGGCCGGACGGAGCGACGACCGGTCCGGCCCGGACGGCCGTCCACCCGCCTCCCCGGACGGCCGTGCACCCGCCTCCCCGGACGGCCGTGCACCCGCGCCCCCGGCCGGGGAGGCCCGGCCCCGGCCGCCGGTGCGCGGCTGGGCGCTGACCGGTGGACGGCTGCGGCCGATGACCGCGCACGAGGTGTTCGACGAGCTGGCGGACGACGCCGCGCGCGGGCTGCCCTTCCCGCCCGGGGTGGACCCTCGGCCCGGGTTCCCGCTGCCCGGCTTCCGCGACCCCGGGGAAGGGGGTGGGCCGCTGGGGTGATCAGGGCGTTCACCGCCTCCGCGTCCACCACGTCCGTCGTCTCCGCATCCACCATGCGGCGCTGGGGACTGTTCATCGACCGCGTGTTCGGGGAAGATTCGGAGAAGATCAACAGCAGGAGCGCGCGGTGCCCCACGCCGCCGCTCCGGCCGCTCCGCCCCGTACCGTGCCCTGCAGGTCCTCCCCGCGCACCGCCGGTCCGGCGAAGCCCGACTGCGAGAGGGGGACGGATGAGCGAGCGGAGCGAGCTCGGCGCCGGGGGGTGCGCGGGGGCGAGCGTCCCCGTCGAGCGCCGCGGGGCGAGAGCATGAGCCCGATCGAGTACAGCGCGGAGGTCGCGGAGCTGCTCGGAAAGGTGCGGCGGCGCCCCACGGCGGGCTGGCCGTGGCGGCCGGGCGAGCCGGTGCCGGAGGGGCTGCCGGTCAAGCAGTCCTGGGGGTGGCTGTTCGTGCCCGACGGGCGGGTGCTGACGCTGGTGAACCCCCGGGACGGGATCTGCTCGCTGCCCGGCGGCTCGCTGGAGCCGGAGGACGGTGGGGACCCGGCGGCCGCCCTGGCCCGGGAGGCGGCCGAGGAGGCGCAGGCCCGGATCGGCCGGCCGTACTACCTCGGCTACCTCTACGACCGGGTCGGTTCGGCGAACGGCGGGCACGAGTGCGCGCGGGTCCGGATGGCGGCGGCGCTGCGGTCGGTCGGTCCGAGCGCGGCCGACCCGGCTTCGGGCCGGCACTACCGGCGGCTGCTGGTCGCACCGGGCCTCGCCGTCGAACTGCTCGGCTGGGGCGCGCCCGGGTTGCGCCAGGCCCGGGCGGCGGTCGCCACTGCCGCCCGCTGGCTCGGCGTGCCCGCGGCCGCGAACGAGGCCATCGAGGAGTTGCCGGTCGAGGGCTGCACGGTCTCCCCGGGCACCGTGTATCCGGGTGCCGGGTACACGGGCGCCATGCACCCCGGTGGCGGCCGCCCCGGCGCGCGGGGCTGACCTCGCGCGTCGCCGTACTCCCGAGCGACGTCCCTGCGGGGTGCGCCGGGCCGGGCCGGGCCGGGCGGGGGCGGGCCGACGCGATGCCCTGACGTACCGCCATGCGGGACGTCAACATCGGCCACTTGCGTCCGATCGGCCACAGCGGTGAATTCTCGTGGTGCCGCCGATGCCCTTCCGGCCCACCTTTCGACCTGCCTTCGCGGGTGTCACCAGCCCCCCTGGGTCGGCTGACACCCGCTCCGAATCCGACCCGGCGATGGCCGGGCGGCAACTCCGCGCTTGTCTTGCACGGAATTTCTGCAAGTTGCCGGTCTACGCGCGCTGCGCTACGCGCGTCACCGCGCACCCCCGCTGACCTGCGTGAAATCACGGACCGTCAGCGGCAGTTCATCTCGGAGCTATCGGACGTCCCGTCAATATCCTTGGCATGACCGCTTCCGGGTTTGGCTACCGCCTGGTATCACTTCTGTGACCCTCACCACGCCACCCCACTGGAGCTGTGATGATTCGTCCTGCCCGCGCCCTGTCCATCGCCGCCATAGCGGCGGGCCTCACCATGACGACGCTCTTCGCCGCGACGTCCGCGAACGCCGCCGGCGTCAACTACGTGGCCCTCGGCGACTCGTACTCGTCCGGTGTCGGCGCCGGCAGCTACCTGAGCGACAGCGGCAGCTGCAAGCGCAGCACCAACGCGTACGCGTACCTCTGGAAGAACGCGCACGCGCCGTCCTCCTTCAAGTTCGTCGCCTGTTCGGGCGCCAAGACCGGCGACATCCTGAACAGCCAGATCTCCGCCCTGGACGCCAGCACCACGCTGGTCAGCATCTCGGTCGGCGGCAACGACGCGGGCTTCGCCGACACCATGCAGACCTGTGTCCTCGGCTCGGACGCCGACTGCATCAACGCCGTCAACACGGCCAAGAGCTACGCCACCACCACCCTGCCCGGCCAGCTGGACAAGGTGTACTCGGCGATCAAGTCCAAGTCCCCGAACGCCCACGTCGTGGTGATGGGCTACCCGCACATCTACAAGGTCGGCGGCAGCTGCATCTTCGGCATCGGTGACACCAAGCGCGCCGCCATCAACGGTGCCGCCGACACCCTGGACGGCGTCCTCGCCAAGCGGGCCGCCAACGCCGGCTTCGCCTTCGGTGACGTCCGCAGCATCTTCAACGAGCACGAGATCTGCGGCTCGCTGACCACCTGGCTGAACAGCACCACCCTGCCGGTCGACGAGAGCTACCACCCGAAGGCGGCCGGCCAGTCCGGCGGCTACCTCCCGGTGTTCTCCGGGCTGTAAGAACTGCCGCAACGGAGCGCCCCGTCGAAGGACGGACCGCCGCCGTCCCCCTCCCGCGGCTCGGGAGGGGGACGGCGGCAACGCCGTTTCAGCCGCCGCCCGGTGATGACCGGTCCGGTGCTGATCCGCCCTGCGTTGACCCGTCCTGCGTCGACCCGCCCTGTGCGGACGGGTTCGGTGTGGACGGCCCCGGTGCGGGCCCGGTAGGCGGGAAGGGAATGCCGGCGAGGACCGGCAGCAGTTCCGCCTCCTCGAAGTCCAGATGCGCCTCCAGCTCGGCGGACATCCGGTCCAGCTCCGTCCGGAGCCGCTCCGGTTCGGTGATCGCGATCCCGGCCAGCAGGCCCACCAGCTCCTCCTTGATCCGCCCGATGGCCCGGTGCTGCTCGTCGAGCCGCGCCAGGGCCTCGGCCAGCTCCGGATGGCTGCGCGCGAGGGCGGGGAAGATCGCGGAGTCCTCCCCGGTGTGGTGGTGCGTCAGCCCGTCGCAGAAAGCCAGGCAGTGCTGGCGCAGCTGCAGTCCGAGCGCGGCCGGGCGGCCCGGGACGTGGGCGTGTGCCTCCTCCCGTACGTGGCGCAGCTGCGCGCGCAGCCAGGTGTGCGCCTCCAGCAGCTTGTCGGCGAGGCTGCGCACCACCACCGGGGCCGGGCCGTCGGCGGGCGGTTCGAGCCGTTCCAGGACGACGACCGGCAACTCCCGGTCGGTGTGGGCCTGGTAGTCCCCGTAGCCCGGAGCCTTCCGGACCACGGCGGTGAACAGCCGCTCCCGGCGGTCGCCCTCGGCGGGTACGGCGACGGTGTCGAAGGCCTCGGTGCCGAGCTCGACCCGGACCACCGGGTGGGCGAGGAGGTTGCGGTACCACTGGGGGTGCTCCGGCGCCCCGGCGGCCGAGGCGACGACCAGGAGCAGCCCCTCCGCCCGGACGTACCCGAGCGGTACGGTGTGCGGCCGCCCTGAGCGGGCTCCGGTGGTGGTCAGCAGCAAGAGGTCGCCGCCCTCGAACGGGCCGCCGACCCGCCCGCCGTTGGCGCGGAACTCCTCGATGACGTTCAGATTGAAGGACATGGGCATGCGTGTGTGATGGATCTCCAGAGAGGAAAGGGGAGTTGCGGCCACAAGCGGTGCCGGTGCCTGTGTCGTTGCCTGTGCCTGTGCCGTTACCGGAGATCGGGGCCGGCGGCGGGGCCGGTCATCGAGGCCGATGATCGATCGGCGCCGATGGTCGGATCCCGGGCCGGTGATACGGCTGCTGGCCCGTCCGGCGACATCCGTCGCGGGACGCGGCTCGCACACGCGGGCACCGCGGTGACCGTCCGGCGTCAGATCAGGGAAGCGGAGAGAGTGCTCATCGCGCATCGTCCCTTCGGAAAGGTGCCAGCTCGGCTGCCGGCCGGCCCACTGCTCTTTGGCCGACGCCGCGCTGCACGCCCCCATTAGAGCCAGGCCGCGGACGCGCTGTCAACGAGCGGGATCACCGGCCGAGGGAGCCGGAACCGCCGTGGAACGCGGAGCGGACCTCGGCGAAGCGGTCGCGCGGATCGCCGCCCTGGCTCCGGGGTGGCGCGCTGCCCGTCCGACGGTGGAGCCGCTCCTTTCCTTGCGCGAGCGGCGATGCGCCGCCGCTCCCCTCGGAGGCGGCGGCGCGTCGGGTCCGGAGCACGTGGTCCGGAGCACGTCGGGTCCGGAGCACGTGGTCCGGAGCACGTCGGGTCCGGAGCACGTCGGGCCCGGTGCACGTCGGCGGCTCCGGACGGTCCCCTCAGTGCAGGTAGTCGACCAGGCCGGCCGGCTTGAGCCCGGCGGCGTCGGCGGCGGCGAGGGCGCGCTGGAGGTCGGCGGCGAGGGTGTCGGTCCAGTGCATCAGCACGACGTCGCCCGGCTGCAGCGGGCCCGGGTGCCAGATGTTGGCGGCACCCCAGCTGAAGTCCGCGTCGGCGGTGAGCACGGTGCGGATGCCGCAGTTCGCGGCGGCCTGCAGGGTGTCGGCGTTCCAGGTGAAGTACGGCGGGCGGAAGAACGTCGGTGCGGTGCCGAAGAGGCGGGTCATGGAGTCGCGTGCGTCGCAGATCTCGACCTGCTGCCGCTCCAGCGGGAGCGTGCTGAGGTCGGTGTGGGAGACGCTGTGGTCCTGGATCGAGGAGCCGGGCACGGCGGTGACCCGCTGGAAGAAGGCCGGGTCGGCGGCGGCGGGCATCGGCAGCGGGAAAGCGGTGATCGGCAGCCGGTGGTCGGCGATGAACCGTTCCGCCTCGGGGGTGCGCTGCCAGCCGTCGTCCACGGTGAAGAAGACGACCTTGTCGTTGGTGGGGACGGAGCCGGCGGCCACGGCCGGGGCGGGTGCGGGGCCGTCCACCCGGACGTCGTCCACGGAGAACGGGCCCTGTTGGTACCAGCCGTGCACGTACAGCCGGATGCTGCGCGCGTTCGGGCCGGTGGTGAACCGGGTGCTCAGCCGCTGCCAGCCGCCGCCGGTGGTCTCCGTCCAGGCGGGGGCGACGTCCTTGCCGGTGCCGGTGGCGCCCAGGTGGACGAAGCTGCCGCGGACCCACGCGGAGGCCGTGTAGGTGGTGTTGGGCTGGACCGCGACGGTCTGCGCGCACTCGCCGGTGGAGTCGGCGTTCGCCGGGGTGACGGTGAGCGCGGAGGTGCCGGCGTGCGGGGCGGTGGTGCTGACGGACGCTTCGGCCGGTCCGCCGGTGCAGCTCCAGCCGGGGACGCTGCCCCAGTCGGCGAGGTCGGGGGAGGGCAGCTCGAAGCCGGGGTTGGTGGCGAGGTTGACGGTCGGCGCGGCCTGGGTGCCCGGGCCGCCGGCGGGGGGAGCGGCGGCGGAGGCCGCGGGTGCAACGAGACCGGTGAGCAGCGCCACGGAGGCGGCCAGCACGGACAGGCGCGAGGGCAGGCGCGAGGACAGGCACGTGGACATCGACACGTGAGGACTCCAGCAAGTGGGGGCACGCCCGTGGGGAGAGCGTGAGCGGAATCGGACCGTGGAACTCTGAACGTGGGACTGTGAACGTGGGACTCTGAGCGAGGAATTCTGAACGTGGAACTCCGGGATGCGGAACCCCGGATCGTCGCAACAATGGACTAGACCAATGGGGCCGTCAAGGGAACGGCGGGTGAACCCGGCGGTCCCGGTCGGCCGACTCGCGGTCACCATGCCCGGGGAGCAAGGGACAAGACGTCACGTCAGGGGCACGACGGACGGGCCCGGTTCAGGTCAGGTACAGCTCCTCGATGTCCGTCGCGTAGTACTCGGCGATCGCTGTCCGCCGCAGCTTGAGCGAGGGGGTCAGCAGCCCCTGCTCCTCGCTGAACTCCCGCGGCAGCAGCCGGAAGGCGCGGATCGACTCGGCCCGTGAGACGGCCGTGTTCGCGGCCGCCACCGCACGCTGGACCTCCACGTGCAGTTCCTCGTCCGCGAGCACCGTCCACGGGTCCGACTGCTCCCGCCCGTGGGTCTTCAACCAGTGCGCCAGTGCCGCCGGGTCGAGCGTGATCAGTGCGGCGACGTACGGGCGGTCGTCGCCCACCACCAGGCACTGGGAGACCAACGGGTGCGCCTCGACCCGCTCCTCCAGGGCCGCCGGGGCCAGGTTCTTGCCGCTGCTGGTGACGATCAGGTCCTTCTTGCGGCCGGTGATGCTGAGGTAGCCGTCCTCGTCCAGCCGGCCCAGGTCGCCGGTCGCGAACCAGCCGTCGACCAGGGACTCGGCGGTGCACTGCGGATGGTTGAGGTAGCCGCCGAAGACCGAACCGCCGCGCACCCACACCTCGCCGTCGTCGGCGATCGCCACCGAGGCGCCCGGCACCGGCCGGCCGACCGTGCCGAGCTTCTGCCGTCCGGCCGGGTTGGCGGTGATCGCGGCGGTGGTCTCGGTCAGCCCGTAGCCCTCGTACAGCTGGAGGCCGGCGCCGGTGAAGAACAGGCCCAGCTCGCGCCGGAGCGTCGAGCCGCCGCTCATCACGCTGCGCACCCGGCCGCCGAGCACCGCCCGCAGCCTCGGGTAGACGGTCCGCTCGTACGCGAGGTGGCGCAGCCGCAGGGCCGCGCCCGGGCCGGGGCCGCGGCCGAAGGCCCTCTGCTCCCGGGCGGCGGCCCAGTCGACGGCCACCTGCCGGGCCTGTTCGAAGAGTTCGCCGCGGCCGGCGTCCTCGGCGGCCCGCCGGGCCTGCTGGAAGATCTTCTCGAAGACGTACGGGACGGCGTGCAGGAAGGTCGGACGGAAGGTCTCCAGGGCGGGCAGCAGCGCGTCGGTGGAGACCTCGGGGACGTGCCCGATCCGGAAGCCGCCGCGGATCGCCGCGATCTGCACGGCCCGCCCGTAGACGTGCGCGAGCGGCAGGAACAGCAGGGTGGCGGGGCGGCCGCCGCCGGTTTCGCGCAGGACGTCCCCCCAGCCGGCGAGCAGGGCGTCGGCCTCGGCGGCCAGGTTGGCGTGGGTGAGCAGGCAGCCCTTGGGGCGGCCGGTGGTGCCGGAGGTGTAGACGACCGTGGCGATGTTCCCGGTGGCGACGCCGAGGCGCTGGCGGTGCACCAGGGAGTCGGGCACGCCGAGGCCGTCCTCGGTGATCGCGGCGACGCAGTCCCGGTCGAGCTGCCAGATGCCGGTGAGGTCGGGCAGCGCGTCGCAGACCGCGCCGACCGTCATCGCGGCGTCCTCGTCCTCGACCAGGCAGGCCACGGCCTGGGTCTCGGCGAGGATCCAGCGCACCTGCTCGGGGGAGGCGGTGGGGTAGACCGGGACGGTGATGGCGCCGATCGACCAGAGTGCGTAGTCGAACAGCGTCCATTCGTAGCGGGTGCGGGACATCAGGGCGACCCGGTCGCCGTAGCGCACGCCGTGGGTGAGCAGGCCCTTGGCCAGGGCGAGCACCTGGTTCCGGAACTCCCGGGCGGTGACGTCCTGCCACTGCCCGTCCCCGGCCCGCCAGGACAGCTGGACCAGGTCGGGGGTGCGCTCGGCGGTGTCGTAGAGGGAGTCGGCGAGTCCTCCGGTGGCCTCGGGCGCGGCCGGGGCGGGGGTGGTGAACTCGCGCACGGTCCTCCCCAGTTCGGTGCCGGTCGTACGGGTGGTACGGGGTGCGCCGAAACTATCGGATCGCCCTGTCACTGCCCAGGGTTGTGGCGGTGACACGACGAGATCGGCACGGCTCCCCTCCGGTGGTGTCGCGCCCGGGGAGGCCCGGGGGAGGCGAGGGGGAGGCGCCGGGAAGGAATCGCGGAGGCCGCGGGCCCGGCAACGGCGCCGCATTCCGGGCATCGACGGATGTTCCGGATGCGTAGCGGAGGATGGCTGACCGGTTTCTGACGTGTGCGGGACGAGACCGGTCGGTGGACCGGTTCACCCCTCGAACGAGTGGTCAGGGCGTAGTAGAGTCTCGCAGACCTGTGGCCGGGAGCCCCTCCGCCGACCCCTCCAGCGTTCCCAAGACCCGCCATGTTCCCCCCTCCGCTCCCCGTCCGCGCCCGGCACTTCCCGACCGAGGACTCCATGCGTCTGCGCAGCAGCTCGATCCGCGCGAAGATCATCGCGCTGCTCCTGGTGCCCATCGTCGCGCTCACGGCCCTGTGGGCGTACGCGACGATCGCCACCACCGGGGACGTCTGGAACCAGCTCGGGATCAGCCGTACGTACAAGGAGTTCGCGGGCCCGGTCGACCAGTACACCGGCGACCTGCAGAACGAGCGCCGCGCCGCCGTCCAGCGGCTGGCCGACCCGCGGTCGCCGACCGCCAGGGAGGCCTACGAACGGTCCAAGGCCGCCACCGACCGCAGTCTGGACGTGCTGCGGCAGAAGAAGGACGGTTCCGGCGGCAAGCTCTCCGCCCCTCAGCGCGGTCGCTTCGTCCAGATCATCGCCGCCGCCGACCAGCTCGGACCGCTGCGCGCCCAGGTCGGCCGTTCCGCGCTGAACTGGGAGTTCGCGCTGGGCCAGTACAGCGACCTGGTCAAGCCGGTGTTCGGCTTCCGATCCGCCTACGTCGCCCGGCAGAGCGGCCAACTCCCCCGTCAGGGCACCATCCTGATCGAGCTGGTGCGCGCCCGGGAGTACCTGTCGCAGGAGGACGCGGCGATGGAGGGCCTGCGCACCGGCGCCGCCAGGCCCACCGCCGAGCAGTACCAGGTTGCGCTGGACGCCCTGCACAACCAGCAGGCGCTGTTCACCGTCTACGTCGCCGAGCTCGACCCCGCCGACCAGTCCGACTACGCCGCGCTGCGCGGCGGGGAGGCCTGGGGCGCACTGGCCCGAGCCGAAGCGGACTTCGTCGGCGCCGGCGGCCCCGACCGCGTGGTCCAGGCGCTCAACACCGACTCCTGGCGGGAGACCGCCGACCGGGCGCTCGGCGACCTCGCCTCGATCAACAGCCGGATCTCCGCCGGGCTGGACGAGCGCGCGCGGTCCGCGGCGATCGGGATGCTCTGGCGCGGCGGAATCGCCGGTGCGGTCGGTCTGGTCGCCGTGGTGCTGTCCATCATGATCTCGTTCCGGATCGGCCGGGGCCTGGCCCGCGAGCTGATCGGCCTGCGCAACGCGGCCGACGAGCTGGCCGGCACCCGGCTGCCGTCCGTCATGCTGCGGCTGCGCCGCGGCGAGCCGGTGGACGTGGCCACCGAGGCCCCCGAGCTGCACTTCGGGAACGCCGAGATCGGCCAGGTCGGCCAGGCCTTCAACGCGGTGCAGCGGGCCGCCGTCGAGGCCGCCGTCGAACAGGCCGAACTGCGGCGCGGGGTCTCGGCGGTGTTCGTCAACCTGGCCCGGCGCAGCCAGGTGCTGCTGCACCGGCAGCTCACCCTGCTCGACACCATGGAGCGCCGCACCGAGGACCCGGCCGAGCTGGAGGACCTCTTCAAGGTCGACCACCTCACCACCCGCATGCGCCGCCATGCCGAGGGCCTGATCATCCTGGCCGGTGGTTCGCCCGGGCGGGCCTGGCGCAAGCCGGTCCGGATGGTGGACGTGGTCCGGGCGGCCGTCGGCGAGGTCGAGGACTACGCCCGGGTGATCGTCCGGCCGTTCCCCGGCACCGGCCTGCTCGGCAGTGCCGTCGCGGACGTCACCCACCTGGTCGCCGAACTCGTCGAGAACGCCGCGGTGTTCTCCCCGCCGAGCACCCAGGTCACCGTCCAGGGCGAGGTGGTCGCGCACGGCTTCGCGCTGGAGATCGACGACCGCGGCCTCGGGCTGAGCGAGCAGATGCTCGCCGAGATCAACGAACGCCTCGCCGTGGAGCAGGAGTTCGACCTCGCCGACACCGACCGGCTGGGCCTGTTCGTGGTCAGTCGGCTGGCCCGGCGGCACGGCATCCGGGTGCACCTGCGGCCGTCCCCCTACGGCGGGACGACGGCGGTCGTGCTGATCCCGCGCGAACTGCTCGCGGAGGCGCCGGACGGGAAGCCGGAGCCGGGCCCGGCCGGCCAGCGGGCCGCGGCGGGCGGCCGGCGCGGGCAGCGGGACCTGGTCGCCGTGCCCGGGTCGGGGGGTGCCTCCTCGGCGGCGTCCGGGCCGGTCGGTTCCGCGGGTGCGGGTGCGGGTGCGGGTGAGCGTGGCTCGGCCGGAGCGGGGGCCGGCGGCCGTACGGGCGCCGTCGCCGACGGTGACGAGGCGGGCAAGCACCGCGGGACGACGGGCGGCCCGAGGCCGTCCGTGCCGGAGGCGGGCCGTACGGCGGGCGGGCTGCCGCGCCGGGCCTCGCGGGGCAAGGGCGGGCCGGTGCTGGTCCCCGCGCCCGTGGTGGACACCGAGGACGCGCCGGGGACGGGGCGACACCGGCGGGAGGACCTCGCGGTGGCGGCGGCCGAGGCGGCCGTCGCGGCTGCCGGTGTGGCCGGTGTGGTCGGGGTCGCCGGAGCGGCCGGGGCCGAGCCGGTCGCCGACCCGGCTGCGGCTGCGCCCGTGGACGCCGCACCCCGCACGCTCGGCGGCCTGCCCCGGCGGGTCCGGCAGGCGAACCTGGCACCGCAGCTCAGGGATCAGCTCACGGAGCAGCTGAAGGAACGGTTCCGCAACGGGGCCGGAGCCGACGGCACGGCCGGGGAAGCGTCGGCCGCGGACACCCGGGACGGCCGGGGTCCCCGCGACGGCGGGGAGACCCGGGAGGTCCGGGAGCGCTCGCCCGAGGAGGCCCGGGCCACCTTCGCCTCGTTCCAGCGCGGCTTCACCCGCGGTCGCGGCGCCACCGTTCCGGCCGACCGTGCGGGCGCGTCCCCCGGCCGCGCCGGTGCGCCGGCGGACCGCCCCGGTGCTCCGTTGACGGATCGTCCCGGCACGCCCGACGATCGTGCCGTACGGGGGAACGGGCGATCCACCGCCGTACCGGCCTGGCAGCCGCCGGACCGGTCCCGGCGGGCGATCGCCCCGGCACCCGCCCCGGCGGCGCTGCCCGCGCCGCAGGACACCGGCCGGGCACCGCTCGCCCGTCGGGTGCCGCCCGGGCAGCCGGTCCGCCGGAACCCGGACACCGGCGCGTCCGCGCCACCCTCCGTACCCGAACCACCCGTTGTACCCGCTCCACACGCACCACCCGCTCCAGCGGAAGGAACTGATTCATGACCACGTCGATGCAGTCGTCAGGGGACCTCAACTGGCTCCTGGACGACCTGGTGGGGCGCGTCGCGGCCCTGCGGCACGCGGTGATCCTCTCCAACGACGGCCTGGCCACCGGTGCCTCCCGCGATCTCGACCGCGAGGACGCCGAGCACCTGGCAGCCGTCGCCGCCGGGTTCCACAGCCTGGCGAAGGGCGCCGGCGGGCACTTCAAGGTCGGTGGCGTCCGGCAGACCATGGTGGAGCTGGACGAGGCCTTCCTCTTCATCACGGCCGCCGGCGACGGCAGCTGTCTGGCCGTGCTGAGCGAGGCCGAGGCGGACATCGGCCAGATCGCGTACGAGATGGCGCTGCTGGTCAAGCGGGTCGGCGAGCACATGGCCGCCGAGCCGCGCACCGAAACCGCCCCGCCGGTGAGATGAGCGGTCCGATGGCGGATCCGATGGCGGATGTGCCGGGCGGCCCGGAGACGTCGGACGGCCCCCAGGTGCCGGTGGGCACGGCCGGGCCGTCCGGCGTCGGCGGATCGGCCGGTGCCGGGGGTTCGGCCGGTGTCGATGGCCCGTCCGGTGTCGACGGCCCGGACGGCCCGGACCGCCCGGGGGCGGCGGCGGAGGGCGGGCAGGCGGACCCGGACGGGCCCGAGGTCGACCTCTTCCGGCCGCGCACCCCGGTCGACGACCGCTGGTTCGACGACGAGGCCGGCCCGGTGGTGCGGCTCTACTCGATGACCCGCGGCCGGACCCGGCCGGTCGAGGAGGGGCTGTTCGACCTGATCTCGCTGGTCACCGCCGTCGAGCCCGGGCCGGTCGCGGGGGCCGTGCCCGCGCACGTCCTCGACCCGGAGCACCAGACGCTGCTCACCCTGTGCCGCCGCGAGCCGCTCTCCGTCGCCGAGCTCGGCTCCTACACCGACCTGCCGGTCAGTGTGGTGCGGGTCCTCCTCGGCGACCTCTACGACGCCGAGCTGATCAGCGTCACCCGACCCGTTCCGCTCGCCGAGCTGCCGGACGAGCGCCTGCTGCGAGACGTGATCAATGGACTCCGTGCGCTCTGACCCCCACCCCCGACCGGTCGGCACCGCGCCCGACCGGGACGGCACCGCGGCCCACCCGGCGAACGCCAACGACCCGCGCTGGCGCGGCGGTCCGTCCGTGGCGGTGAAGATCCTGGTCGCGGGCGGCTTCGGCGCGGGCAAGACCACCCTGGTCGGCTCGGTCAGCGAGATCCGGCCGCTGCGCACCGAGGAGGAGCTCAGCGAGCTGGGCCGTCCGGTGGACGACACCTCGGGGGTGGAGGCGAAGCGCACCACCACCGTCGCGATGGACTTCGGCCGGATCGACCTGCGGCCGGGCCTCGCGCTCTACCTGTTCGGCACGCCTGGGCAGGACCGGTTCTGGTTCGTCTGGGACGAACTGGCCCGCGGCGCGCTCGGCGCCCTGGTGCTCGCGGACACCCGGCGGCTGGCCGACTGCTTCCCCTCGGTCGACTTCTTCGAGCAGCGCGGCATTCCGTTCCTGGTCGCGGTGAACTGCTTCGAGGGCACCGAGCGGTTCTCGCCGGACGAGGTCCGCGAGGCGCTCGACCTCGACCCGGGCATCCCGGTGCTGCTCTGCGACGCGCGGCTGCGGCAGGACGGCAAGGACCTGCTCGTCGCGCTGGTCGAGCACGCCGCCGCCCTCACGTATCGCCGCGCCCCGGTCGGCGCCTGAGGGCGACTCGGCTCCGGCCCGACGTCGGCCGCGCGGCGGTGGTGCATCGGGCGTGTGGCGGTGGTGCATCGGGCGGGCGGCGGCGGTGGAGCATCGGTGTGCGGCGGCGGTGCATCCGGCGGGCGGCGGCGGTGGTGCGAGGACTTGGCAGGTGGGCGCGCCGACCTGCCCGTTCCGCCCGCCGTCTCACCCGACCGTCCGCATCCCGGACGATCACTGTGCCGAAGGTTGCCTAGACCGGCCCGGCCGTGGAAGGCTCTGTGGACGAAGGCCGCCCGGCCATGCCGTCGGGAGTGCCGGAAACACCCCGTTCGTACGGGCGTTGCGACCGGCGGACGGCCTTCGACGAACCGGCGAGGCATCGTCGGCGGGCGCCGGAGACGGCGCGCCACCGTGTGGAGAACGAAGGGGGAGGGCAGCCGGATGACCGTCGGCCGACGACGCATCATCACCGCCGTGCCCGGCTCCCCGATGCCCGATGCCCTCGTGTCCGGCACTGCCGTGCCCGGTGCCGCCGATCCGGCGCTCACCGTCCGCCGCTACATCGACCACGCGCTGACCTGCAGCGCGTGTTGTCGCTGACCGGCCTGACCTTCCCGGTGCGTCCCCGGCGCTGACGGCCCACCCGGCCCACCGCCCGACGCACCGCCGACACCCGTCGACCAGGCCGTAGCGGACCGCCCCACCGGCGTGCCCGCGGCCGACCATCCGGACCCGCCCAGCGGAGAGACCACCAGTGAACATCGTCTGCCCCAGTACCGCCCCCGGCGTCGTCGGCCGTACCCGAACGACCGGGTCGGCCCCCGCGATGCGCGCGGACGGACGGATCGGACGGTGGAACGGGTGCGGGAGCCGCGCCGTGGACAGCCGACGGGGTCGCCCCGACCTCGAGCCGTTCTGGCCGTCCCGGCAGCCGCACCTGTTCGATCAGACGTGTCCCGGCTCGCCCAGCGCGTCCCGGCCCTCCGCCCGCTGATCCGGTTCGGTCCAGCCCAGGCAGTACGCCCGGTCGACGCGCAGACGACTCCACCCCGTCCGTCACGCGCGAAATGAGCGGCACACCATGTCTTCTTCTTCCACGGCCACCCTGCCCCTGCCCACCGCGACCCCGCACCTGCGCGCGGTCCGCTCCGTCCCGCCGGTCACCGCCGTGCCCGCGGCCGGTCCCGGCACGTCCGGGGTCGCCGGACCGTCCGTCCCCCCGGCGCCGGGGGCCGACCGATGGCCCGGCGCGGCGACCCGCACGCCCCAGGCCCGCCCGACCCAAACCCGCCCGCCCCACGCCGGTCCGACCCACGCCGGCCCGGTCCGCCCGGCCGTCGTCCCGGCCCCCGCCGCCGCGCAGCCCGGCGCGACGGTCCCGCAGGTGCCCCAGGCGCTGCTCGCCGCGCTGCCGGAGGGGGCGACCGTCGTCGCCACCCTGCCGCAGGGCGTGCTGCCGCAGGGGGTCCTCGCCCAGTTCGGCGCGCAGTTCGGCAGCGTGAACGGCAGCCCGATGGTCGGCTACCTGGTGCTGGTGCCGGCCGAGAGCCCGGTGGCCGGGACCGTCGGGCTGTCCGGCGTTCCGGCCGGCGCCGGGGCAGCCACCGTCTCCGGGGCCGCCGCGCTCTCCGGGGGGCACCCGGTCCCCGGGGCTCACCCGGCTCCCGGCGCGCCGACGGCGACCGGCGGGCCCGCCGCCCACGCCGCCGCGGGGGTCCGTCACGTCCGCCCGGCCGAGCGCGGCATCGCCGTCGACAGCGAGCGGCGCAACGCCTACGTCGACGGGCGGCTGCTCGACCTCACCTACCTGGAGTTCGAGCTGCTGGCCCACCTCACCGAGCACCCGCAGCGGGTGCACACCCGGGACCACCTGGTCTCCGCGGTCTGGGGCTACGGCCACGTCGGGGACGGGCGGACGGTCGACGTGCACGTCGCCCGGCTGCGCCGCAAGCTCGGACCGGCCTACCGGGACACCATCGTGACGGTCCGCCGGGTCGGCTACAAGTACACCCCGGCCACGGTCTGACGGCGGGCGGCCACCGGTCCGGCCCCCCGGCGGGCCGCCCACCGGTCGGCCGCCACCGCCGGGTCCCGGCGGCGGGAGGCGGCGGCGCGCCCGGGTGGGGGCGCCCCCGCCGACCGAGAGTGCC